>CAMCXE010000037.1 GCA_945882995.1 Thalassocella blandensis
CCTCAACAAAATTTTCCTCATGCGCATTTTCGGCATCGCGCAGCAAGGACTCCAAATGCAAACCAATCAAACTATCGCGCTCAAATAGCACCTCGCTAAATTGAGCCAATACATCATGTACTTTTCCATTCGGGCCAAAAATCAACATACCCAGCGGCAGGTTGGCAAAAATGTTTTTCAGCTTCATTTCCGACTGATAAAGCTCAGATAAATCTTTACCGGTAATACTGATTAAATCGCCTTCAGCACTTCTCGGCAGTGCAACTAGTGTGGCCTGCCAGTAAAATTGGCGGGCTTCCTGCTGGCAGGCGGGGGGCAATATTTCAAGTTCAAAATCAACGCGCTTTAGTGGTCGTCCCATTGTTTTTAAATTTGCCAATTGTCGATTTAAGCTGCCCAAATTTTCGGCGCTGAATAGCGTCGTGAAATCAAAGCCGAGAATTTGGTCCAAGCTGCGCCCACAAAGTTTGCAAAACTCAGCATTGGCGCGAATAACTTGCAACGTTTGATTAAGCACCACAACCACGCCCGGGATATTATCCAGCATGGACTCGGTGTTATCACTAGCAGTTTCCAGTACCGAAAGAACCTTATAACAGGCCAATAACTCGTTATTTTGGTTCATAGGAATTCCACCTCGCCATCATCGTCCTCCGGCGGTTGCTCATCCGCTAGTTGCAAATTATTCACGGCGTTAGGATCCATAATTTCGACTTGAGCTGTACAGACTAGCGAGCCAAAATCGCCCTGTATTCGCCAACCTTGGCCGAATTTTTTTAGCACGCCATCACTGGGCGTGTAATCAGTGTACAACTCATAAAACCCATGCATGCTTAATGGAATACTCATACCTAAAGCCAGATCGCCCTGCTGAAAAATCCGACAAATACGGCCGCACATCTGATTCGTTAGCTCCTTCATATAGTCGGCCGTTTTCGCAGCGGCCACCGCAGGATCGGTGCATTGATCGGGAAATTTTATGCGACGCAATTGGTCGGCTTCACTGGGATTAAAGTGAATTTTTAAAATCATCATAATTTCCGGCGCGGAGATCACAATCAAGTTAATGCGCCGAGAGACAACCTGACCCAATTTAAAATCGGGCCCCATTTCGGCCAATTCCAAGGTCTCGCAACCGCTAAACTGGCTTGTTTGAAGGAGTGAAGCATTTCTAAAAATGCTGCCGATGGTGGTGCCTATATCGGTTTCCATGGTGGACATAGTGGACATAGTGTGGTTCACATCGCTGTAAAGTTAATGACGCCCCGGTCAATACTAAACCCGGCATTGATTTGCCTGACCCTTGGTGCCCCGCGGTGCATTGCGGCTCACAAAGTCAGGGCTTGGTGGAGAGGTAAACGTGGGTCCGTTTGGCTACGGCCTTCAGCTGCTCCGCCGTACTGGTTTTGAGTATAGCAGCCCTTGGAATTTTGGTAGGGGCGCGCCAGCTGCACAGCCGCATAATCGCTAAGCCGTTGATAATTAGAATTTAATATTATTTGGAGGCAGCAGCACGGGCTGGCACGGCTCCCGAGGGGCCCGTACAACAATGTCATTTCGCTAAGGAATTCGCCGAGCCAAAATGTTTTCTACAGTAATAGCAGCGAACCAGCCGAAGCGTGACCAGCCCGTTTTTTGGCCGAGTGGAGAGGTGAAGTGCTGTACTGCGCGTATGAAAAAAATTGGTAACTATTCAGCTCATTTTTCATTTTTGTACGTCATCCCCGAGAAGGCGGGGATCTAGATGGCACGAACTCTGAGATAAGCGCGCCCTTAAGTCAGCTAAAAACGGTTTATTTACCGCTGGATCCCCGCCTTCGCGGGGATGACGGGAAGATGTGCTGAATAGTTACAAAAATTGATCGCTCACAAGGGCGAAATTGTAGATGGAGGGCGAAGTAAGTGCTATGAAGCCATGGAAAAGTGAGCTATGTATTGAGGTGCATGACAGTGACTCGCACAGCCGCAGCAGGAGCTTAGCCCAACACATCCTCAGCCTAACAATTTCTCCAGCTCGGCCTGACGCTCCGCCATCTCGTCATCCAGTGGCGGCACAAACCCCACCCACTGCAAGGCGCCTTCAACTTCATTGTAAAAAATCAGGTCATCCCAAGCGCTATCCACCCCCTCAGGCAACACACAGTAAAGCGCTGAGCTATGAGCTGGATAAGTGGCCGCCACTACGCTGTCTTGATTTTCGCCAATAACAGCCTGCAGCACGAAATTAAATTTGGCGTATTTATTCAAGGCCAAAACCAACGAAGCGAAATACAGTGCCTGCGCCTGCGCATCAAATGCGTGGTGAGCACTGGAAAATTCCAAGCGATACACCGCCTGTTCACGGCCATCGGCTGGCGCCGTCCTGCAACGCCCTGGGTAGAGTTTTAAGGTTTGTGCAATGGATTTTTCTAAGCGCGTTAGGACGTGTACCACTCGGTCGCCACTGAGCTGTTGCTTCAGCAGCGCCAAGTTACTCAAGCGCAATTCTAGGTAGCTGCTGAAAACCGATGGTTTGGCCGTGGTGTCGGTTTGCACCGGCGCCGCCAACGGCCGGTCAATACGTTCATCCGCTAGCAAAAACGGCCCTGTCATGTCGCGTAATGACAGGAGCGCAATGAGCATTAAGACGGTACTAACGCCAACAAACCCATAAAAAATTACGCCAAAATCGTCCATAGCCGTTTCTAAATTCACAGTGACGAAACCCGCCACCGAATCGTGTACGGGAATGTCGGCCACAAAGGCTTTGGGAGCATGGGCCTTTGCCAGCGCTTTGGAGTCGCCGGCCTGTACCAGCAGATTGTTTTCAACATCGTTAATGCTGGCCAGCAGCGCCCGAGGATTGTCGGCAATGTCCTGCAGGATCACCTGCAGGCTCACAAGATCGTGATTAAGCGTGGCATCAATTGCACGACTGGCGGCCATGGATGCCATGGCTTGGCCATATTCCTCCACCAGTTTTTGCTCGTGCTGGGTTTCGTAATGGCGCAACGCAAAAACAGCCAGCAGCAGCCCACATAAGACCCCAAGGCTCCAACAGAACAAGGGCGGAAGTTGTTGTGTGTTAATGCGAATAATAAGAGACCCTGCCTGTGTGAATAGTGAAATCGCCCTAGGCGCCCAAATGGGCGGCCATTCTACACAGCCGCCGCGCTAAATATTAGCGTAGGGCTCGCCATTCGCGAGGAGCGTGGGCGCTGGAATATCTCTATAATGCGGCCACGTTTAATGTGGGGTGAATACCAACGTGCGCGAACTCTTATTAATTACCATCTCCGGACAAGACCGCCCGGCCGTAACCTCCGCCGTGACTGGCATTCTCGCTAGGCACCAAGCCAATATTTTGGACATTGGCCAAGCGGTGATTCACGAACACTTGTCGTTAGGGCTGCTGGTGGAATTTGCCGATGACATTCAGGCCGCCTGCGCCGTTAAAGAAATCCTTTACGCCACCCATGAGCGCGGCATGCAAGCCAGATTCACGCCCATAGCGGCTGACGCCTATCAAAGTTGGGTGCAGCATGCCGGCAAACAACGGCACATAGTTACACTACTTGGCAGGCAGATTAGTGCTAAAGAAATTGCCGGCCTCACCACGATTATGGCCAAGCATCAGCTCAACATTGACAGCATCAGCCGCCTGTCCGACCGCGCACCTTTAGAGCTAGACACCAACTCCCACAACAAAGCCTGCGTGGAGTTTGCGGCGCAAGGCGTAGCGCTGGATATTGCCGCCCTGCGTGCGGATTTCACTGCACTCTCAGCACAACTCAATGTGGATATCGCTTTCCAAGAAGACAATATTTACCGCCGCACCCGTCGGCTAGTGTGTTTTGACATGGACTCCACGCTAATTGAAGCCGAGGTGATTGACGAACTGGCCAAGGCGGCCGGTGTGGGCGACCAAGTCATCGCCATTACTGAAGCGGCCATGCGCGGAGAACTGGATTTTAAGCAAAGCTTTGCTCGGCGCTTGGCGCTATTAAAGGGGCTGGACGAATCCGTGTTAATTGGTATTGCCGAAGGTTTACGCCTTACCGAAGGCTGCGAGCATCTGATCGGCTCGCTTAAAAAACTCGGCTACAAAACCGCCATTTTATCGGGCGGCTTTAATTATTTCGGGCGCTTTATTCAGGCCAAATTGGGCATTGATTACGTATTTGCTAACGAGCTGGAAATCATCAACGGCAAGGTCACTGGCGAGGTGCTCGGCGAAGTAGTGGACGGCCAGCGCAAAGCGCAACTTTTGCGCGAGTTAGCGGAGAAAGAGAATATTTCGCTAGAACAGGTGATTGCTGTGGGCGACGGGGCAAATGACTTGCCCATGCTGAGCATTGCCGGTTTAGGCATTGCATTCCGAGCGAAACCACTGGTAAAAGCCTCTGCAAAACAAGCCATTTCCACACTCGGCTTGGATGCAATTTTATATCTGATGGGGCTGCGCGATCGCGACATCCGCAGCTCCTGATTTAGGCGCTGGGCTTTCGCCAGTAGACTACAGAAATGAATTTGACAAATGCAGCATCTTTCCTAAACTTACCCTGAGCCATATCAAGCATCGAGAATAATCGGTGTGCGTTTTGGCAAGGGAGTTAACCCGCACTGCAGGTGTTTGCAGCAGTGGCCGCCAAGGAATAACTGCAATTAGGTTACTCGGTGGTACACCAATAACCGCATGAAAATTCACTGCAACTATTGGCCCTTGCGGGCCCATAGTTGACTCCACAAGGGATACCGCCATGAATAAGAAACCCGCACCGATTGCATTAACCCAACTGGAAGACGCCCTCGAAGAAAGACAAAAACCCGATCGGCGCCAAACCGAAGTGACTATCCCCGAAGGCGTAATAGAAGACCGGCGCCGCGACGATAGACGCACCAAAAAAAATAAGGGCTAACACCCTGCCCCATAAAAAAAGCAGCCTAGCGCTGCTTTTTTTATGGGTGGTACTTCAACCTGGAGTAACTATTCAGCATGTTTCCCCGTCATCCCCGCGTAGGCGGAGATCCAGCGGCAAATAGGCGGTTTTAATTTAAGTGAAGATCATAATCCTAGAAATCTCTGTGGGATCACGCAATCACTAAGGGTGAAATAGGTTTGGGCGAACACGCCAAATTCACAACCCGCGCAACTGCGCCAACACCGGCGCCGTTTGGGGTCGCAACCCTCGCCACAAATAGAACGCCTCAGCAGCCTGCCCCACCAGCATGCCCAAACCGTCTGCCAAGCCGGCGGCACCAGCGGCTTTAGCCCAGGCGAGAAACGGGGTGAGTGCCGCGCCGTACATCATGTCATACACGCAGGTATCGGGAGCCAAAACACTCGCATTAATGGGCGGCAGCTCACCCTGCAAACTGGCGGAAGTGCCGTTAATAATCAAATCGTAAGCATTAGCCAACTGCTCAAAACCTACTGCATCAATGGGCCCATAAGGCGCAAAAATGTCTGCCAACTCTTGAGCTTTGCCTAGGGTGCGATTCACTATCGTCAACTGTAACGGCTGCAGCGCAAGGAGCGGCTGCAGTACACCGCGCACCGCGCCACCCGCGCCAATCACCAGCACACGGCGCCCCTGAATCATCCAACCCTGCGCCAAAATATCCGCCACTAGGCCAGCGCCGTCCGTGGTGTCACCCAAAATGTCACCGTTGGCCTGCCGGGCCAGCGTGTTCACGGCGCCAGCCAGCTGGGCCCTAGGAGTAAGCCGGGAAGCAAAACGGTAGGCGTCCTCCTTAAACGGCACCGTGACATTACACCCCTTACCGCCGCCCGCAAAAAACTCCTCAGCCCAAAGCGCAAAACCATCAACAGGCACAAGAATTTTTTGGTAATCCAAACTCTGGCCGGTTTGCGCGGCAAAAGCCGAGTGAATACTGGGGGATTTGGAATGGGCGATGGGATTACCCACGACGGCGTAACGATCCATAAAATTTCTCTAAAGTTGGGGACATACGGAGCGCACGCCAAAAATGCCGCACTTTTTCCAATGTCATTAAGTGAAGGATTATGGCCCGCTTTTTCGAGTGATTTTTCCCTCGACAAGAAACCCCCTCCCAGCCTCCCCCTCAACAAGGGGGAGGGGCAAAAAGTCTGCAAACCTAGGAATCCGCTTGTTTTCAATGCTGTTCTGCTCCCTCCCCTTTTCAAGGGGAGGGTTGGGGTGGGGTTTCTTGATGAGGGGAAATTCCCCGAAAAAATAGCTCGAAACCCTTAACTAAATGACATTGACAGCTAGCCGGGCCAATTGGCGCTAAACCCAATCCTGCGCCCTTAAATAGCGCTCATACAGCTGCGCCTCTGGGGATCCCGCCTCCGGCTTCCAGTCGTATTCCCAGCGGACCAAAGGCGGCAATGACATTAAGATCGACTCGGTACGCCCACCGGTTTGCAGCCCAAACAAGGTGCCGCGGTCATACACCAAGTTAAATTCCACATAACGGCCGCGACGATACAGCTGAAACTGACGCTCGCGCTCACTAAAAGGTAATGCTTTGCGGCGCTCCATTATCGGTACATAGGCAGCCGTATAACTATCGCCAACGGCTCGCATCAGCGCAAAACTCTGCTCGAAACCCGCGGCATTGAGGTCGTCAAAAAATAAACCGCCAATACCCCGCGGCTCGCCGCGATGTTTGAGGAAAAAATACTCGTCACACCACTTTTTATAAGCGGGGTACACCGACTCTCCAAAGGGAGCGCAAGCATTTTTAGCGGTTTGATGCCAGTGCTGGCAGTCTTCGTCAAACCCATAATAAGGCGTGAGATCATACCCCCCACCAAACCACCAAACTGGGGGCTCGCCGTCTTTTTCGGCAATAAAAAAGCGTACGTTGGCGTGGCTCGTGGGCACAAAAGGGTTTTCCGGATGAATCACCAGCGAAACACCCATGGCCTCAAACCGCCGGCCAGCCAATTCCGGCCGATGGGCCGTAGCAGAGGCCGGCATTTGGCTGCCGGTTACATGGGAGAAATTCACGCCCCCCTTCTCGATCACCGCCCCCTGCGTCAATACCCGTGAGCGGCCACCGCCGCCTTCCTCGCGCTGCCAGGTATCCTCAATAAACTGCCCGCCGCCATCAGCAGACGTTAGCGCGACGCAAATACGCTCTTGGAGGTCCAATAAATACGCTTTTACCGCATGTTTGTCCGGCTGACTCATAGGAAACCTTAAAAATTAATGGGCTTAAAAACTTAAGCGGGCCGCAGGATTTGGCCAGTGGCAAGATCGCGAATTTGACTTGGCTTGGCAGCTCGTCCAACTTGACCGGGCACGTAATACACTTGATCACCAAAATACAGCTTGGCGCGCCAGCCCGTGCGGGCGGGCGCCAGCCCTTGTGGGTTGGCAGAGGTGGACACAATCGGCCCACCCACCGCCTGACTCAAGGCGCGAATCACTGGATGGGCGCTAACACGAATGGCCACACTCTGATGCCCGCCGCTGATCCAGTCCGGTACACGCTGCCGGTGTGGGACTAGCCAAGTGTTAGGGCCTGGCCACGTCTGCTCCAGCCAGTCCTCCTGCTCGACAGTCAAGCCCTCTAACAGGTGCGCAAAGTGCGCGCGATCACCACTCACCAAAATCAACCCTTTGTGCTGCGGTCGGCTCTTGAGCTTCAACAGGCGCTGCACGGCAGTGTAATCATGGGGCAAACAACCCAGCCCCCAGACAGCCTCAGTGGGATAAGCAATCAACCCACTCGACTTGAGCTCCCGCAAACCCAAAGAAAGCCCGGGGCGGTACAAAACGGAAACCAACGGAGTCTCAATCCGCCAAGTTTTGCAGTTTGGCTTGCAAAGCGGCATCTTTTGCTAGCACTTCGTCTGCATTAGCGGCGCGCTCGGCAATCAGCTTGGCGTGCAGCTCGGCGTCCGCCACACCTATAATTTGCGCCGCTAAATAAGCCGCATTTTTGGCGCCCGCCCGGCCAATTGCCACTGTGGCCACAGGAATGCCGGCGGGCATCTGCACGGTAGAAAGCAGTGCATCCAAGCCGTCCAGCGAATTGGCAATGGGTACACCTATCACCGGCCTTAGGGTGGTGGCCGAAACCGCACCCGCCAAATGAGCCGCCATGCCAGCGGCGCAAATAAACGCCGCGCAGCCGCGCTTATCAGCATCCACCACGTAGTCGTGTGTAGCCTTAGGCGTGCGATGCGCCGAAGTCACCTTGGCTTCAAAGGTAATTCCCAGCTTTTTAAGTACCTCGAATGAGGCCTCCATTATGGGCAGGTCGGAATCGGAGCCCATCAAAATAGCAACAAAGGGTGTAGACATGGCGTAATACCTCAACAACTGTTGGCAAAGCCGCGCAACTTAACCCAGACACGCCCGATCCGACAAGCCTCTACAGTGCTCACGAACGCTAAAATCAACGCACACGCATGTAGGTATTGCCATGACTCAGCACCAAGCCGGTGAGCTCGAGACTCAGCAGGCTAGCCATCACGTCACCAACTGGTAAGGCGGCGCGCTCGCAGATATCGTCAAGTCCCGCCGCATCAAAGCCAACCTGGGCCAAAACCAGTCGATCTTGCGGACTTGAGGGAGACGCATGAGCCGGCTCGGCAAATAGATCGGCGGTACCCACCTCTTCCCATTTCAGCGCGAAATACCCGGGTAACTCTTCAACAATATCTTGCGCCGACTCCACCAGCTTGGCGCCCTCCTTAATCAAAGCGTGGCAACCTCGGCTCAAGGGGTTATGAATAGACCCGGGGATGGCAAACACCTCGCGATTTTGCTGTAGCGCATAGCGCGCAGTAATCAAGGAGCCGCTTTTCACGGCGGCCTCAACCACTAAAACGCCAGCGCTCAAACCGCTAATAATGCGGTTGCGCTGAGGGAAATTAGCAGGGATGGGCGCGGTGCCGAACGGAAACTCGGTAACCACCGCACCGCCACTGGCCGCAATCTGACGCGCCATGGGCAGATGGCGCTGGGGGTAAATTTGGTCAATACCGGTGCCCAAAATCGCAATAGTTTTACCCTGTACACTCAGCGCCCCTTGATGGGCGGCAATATCCACACCCAAGGCTAAACCGCTGGTGATGGTAAAACCCGCCCGCGCCAATGACGCCGCAAATGCCGTGGCGTTGCTGCGTCCACCGGGGCTCGGGCTGCGACTCCCCACAATGGCTATTTGGGGCAAACTCAGCACCATAGGGTCGCCCATAACATACAGCACTGGCGGGGCTTTTTTGACCTCGCGCAACAAACTTGGATAGTGTTCGCTAGCCATCAACACGACATGAATGTCATTTTCAGCATACCAGTGCATAGCGCGCTGAAACTGTTGCCCCAGCACACTTGCCATACCCTGCTGGCGATAATCTGCCAAACTTTTTAGTGCGGCAGGGCTTAGCAGCGGCGCAAGTTGATCCAAAGGCGCGCTGAAGGCAGCGTTTACCGACGTAAAGCGCTCCAGTAACTTCCAGTAGGCGGCTGTTCCGGTTTCGGGGAGGTGCTGTAAAAGCAGGGTGCAATCCTGAGCTGAAAGCATAAATCGTCCTTTAATAATCGGTCATCGGGTTGACCGGTGGTTCGGCGGATCCCCCCGCAGGGCTTAGCGGGGTTAATAAGTAGTGCGAAGCTTACCAAGCTCGCCTAAGCGATACCAGTTACAACAAAGTCAGCGGACAGTAAAAACCCCGCGTAGCAAGCTAGGCGGGGCTTCGATTTGCGGAGTTGTACCAGCAAGTATTAAGGGTTTTTAACCGTATCCAACACCGAAAGGGGGCGGTCAGACTCCAACACCAAACCCAAACTCAGTTTTTCAAAGGTGCGGAATACCATCAGCAGACCGGCGCGCTCATCAGGCAATATCACATTATCGCCGCGCAAACGGTCACGCACTTCAGCGCCGTGCTTATACACGGCCAACACGTTGCCAACGGCCATACCCTCCCGCTCACCACGATTGATAATCACCACATCCAATTTACCAACCTGAGTGACACCACCTTCTACCGCCACTATGACTCCATTCACCTCGGTTTTGGGGGCGGAGGGCGTAAAATTAGAATCGATGGGACGCTCCTCGCTTTGAAGGAGGCGGTCTTCAGCGCGAATCTCCTCTTTTGATCGAGTAGACACCAAAGTGGCTATATCCTTGTCCAGAGCGCGCATTTTTGCGGCGCCAATATCTGCCACATACATACCCAAGACTTCACGGGTTTTAGGATCTTTATAAACATCACCCTCGCGGTAAATGCCGTAGGAGTTGATACTGGGATTGAATACGCCACGCGCATAAACGTGGTCACCCTTACCCGACAACAAGCGCTCAGACTCGCCGGCTATCACATAAGGTGCTTTCTTAAATTCTTCAGGGCTCACAATTCGAGCGCGGGACAAAAAGCTACTGATACGGTCCAACGGAATAGTTGTGATGGCTTTGGCCTGATCAAGTACATGCACCGAAGGCGACAGCTTCTCGATTCCGCCTGGCCCACGGTTCAGGGTAAGGCGGGCCTTGCCATCGACGTAAACCAGCTTGATCTGGTCGCCAGGGTAGATTAAATGCGGATTGGCGATTTGTGGGTTAACATGCCAAATCTCGGGCCACATCCAAGGATTCGTTAAATACCTGCCCGAAATATCCCAAAGAGTGTCACCCTTAACTACCGTGTAGGTATCGGGGACGTCTTTTTTGAGCTGAGGGTCTTCAGCCCAAAGGTGACCAGAGAGAAGACAAAGTGCAATTACGCCAAGGAAGCGTTTTTTCATGTGAGTGATCCTGTACCAGTAGGCCGATGGATGTAAGTCGTTATAATAGTCCACCACTGCAACTTGGGTGGCCGGTCGAACGGCGCAAAACCCCCACAACGCGCGACTTGCCTCATGTTAGCAGCGCAACTAATCTTTTTACTAGAATTTTGTCACAAAGCCAATGGCACTATTAAATATACTTCAGTTCCCAGACCCGCGTTTACGCATCAAAGCCAAACCTGTTACGCAGGTAGGTGACCGCGTGCGCGAGATTATTCGTGACATGCTCGAAACCATGTATGCCGCCCCCGGCGTGGGTCTCGCCGCCACTCAAGTTAACATTCATGAACGGATTATTGTTATAGATGTATCAGAAAACCACGACCAGCCCATGGTTTTTATTAACCCGCTCATCGACACGTTGGACGCCAATTTATATTCCTACGACGAAGGCTGTTTAAGCGTACCCGGTTTTTACGAATCCGTGGAGCGCCCAGAGCATGTGATAGTCAGGGCGCTGGACGAGAATGGGCAAAGTTTCGAGCTGCAGCCGCAAGGCCTACTGGCCGTATGTATTCAACACGAAATAGATCACCTGAACGGTAAATTGTTTGTGGACCACATTTCCGCACTCAAGCGCAACCGCATTCGTGCGAAGCTAGAAAAACAACAAAAATCGCGCCTGTAGCGCCCCACAAGGTTAACGGATGTCACCCCCCACTTTGAATATTCTGTTTGCGGGCACCCCTGAATTTGCCGCCGCACATCTGCAAGCGCTACTTACCAGTCGCCATCGCATTGTCGGTGTATACACCCAGCCAGATCGCCCGGCTGGGCGCGGCAAACAGTTGCACGCCAGCCCAGTCAAACAACTGGCACAGGCCGCGCAGCTACCTGTGTATCAGCCACTCAACCTGAAAACCGCCGACGCCCAAGCTGAGCTGGCAGCCCTAAAGGCGGATATTCTCGTCGTCGTGGCCTACGGGCTACTGCTGCCCCAGGCCGTACTTGATGCACCGCGCCTCGGCTGTATCAATGTACACGCCTCATTACTGCCGCGCTGGCGCGGCGCGGCGCCAATTCAACGCGCCATAGAAGCGGGTGATGACGTCACCGGCATCACCATCATGCAAATGGACATTGGCCTAGATACAGGCGCCATGCTGCTCAAAACCTACTGCCCTATTTTGCCGGAGGACACCGCCAGTCAGCTCCACGACCGCCTCGCCAGCCAAGGCCCTGACGCGTTATTAGAAGCTCTGGAAAGTCTCGCCAAGGGCGAATTGCGAGGTCAGACGCAAAATAATGACCTAGCCACCTACGCCCATAAACTTACTAAAGCGGAAGCCCTGCTGGACTGGACGGCTAGCGCCGAACTGCTCGCCCGTCGCGTGCGAGCTTTTAACCCATTCCCCACCGCTTTCACCCTTATCAATGGCGAGCGCTTGCGAGTGCTCAATGCCACCCCCACTGAACTCCATACTGCCGCCCGCCCTGGGACACTGCTGGAAATTTCCACCCAAGGCCTGCGCGTCGCCTGCGGCCAAGGGTGCCTAGAAATCCAGCAAGTCCAGTTCGCCGGCAAAAATCCGGCAAGCATCAAGGCTTTACTCAACGGTCAGCATCCTTTTGTAGTGGGTATGCCGTTGGGCGAGCCGCAGGAAGTTACAGGGTGAATAAAGCCGCCACCAAAGATGTCCGAGCCGCTGCCGCACTGGTACTCACCGCGGTCCTACTCAATAGACAATCCCTCTCCCAAGCCCTGCCAGCCCACAGCCAACAGGTGCCGGAGCGCGACAAAGCGCTCTTGCAGGAGCTGTGCTTCGGCTGCCTACGCTACCTGCCCAAACTACAGCTAATTCTGGGCGAATTGGTAACCAAGCCTTTAAAGGGCAAGGACACCGACATACAAGCTTTAATTTTACTGGGGCTATACCAGCTAGATTACACCCGCATCCCCGACCACGCCGCCATCGGCGCCACCGTGGAAGCCAGTAAACTCCTCCAAAAAGACTGGGCAAGCAAATTTATCAATGGCGTATTACGCAGCTACCAGCGTGACAAACCAGCCGTAGAGCAAAAATTCGCAAAAAACCCGAATTTTCGCTACGCCCACCCTCAGTGGCTGCTGGACAAGCTGCGAAGCGCTTGGCCGGCGCATTGGGAGGCACTGCTCGAAGCCAACAATGCCCACCCACCGTTTACGCTGCGCGTCAACCGCAGGCAAACAAGTAGCGAGGCTTACCTACAAACGCTCAGCGAAGCCAATATCCTAGCTAATGCCTGCCCACACAGCGCAGACGGAATCACGCTGGAGCAGGCCATAGCCGTGGATCAGCTGCCCAATTTCCACCTTGGGTTTTGCAGCGTGCAAGACGAAGCCGCGCAGCTCGCCGCACAATGGTTAGACCTTCAACCCAACCAACGCGTGCTGGATGCCTGTTGCGCCCCTGGCGGCAAAACCTGTCACATATTAGAAGTGCAGCCGGCGCTAGGGGAGCTGGTCGCCGTAGACTTGGAGCCCAGCCGCATGCACCGAGTTGAGGACAATCTGAAACGCCTCAACCTACACGCCAGCCTAAAAGTGGCCGATGCTGGAGAACTGGCAAGCTGGTGGGACGGCATAGGCTTCCAACGAATTTTGCTGGACGCACCCTGCTCCGCCACCGGCGTTATCCGCCGCCACCCGGACATCAAAACACTGCGGCGAGCCAGCGACATCCCCCAACTGGCAAAACACCAACTGCACTTACTCAAACAACTCTGGCCCTGCTTAGAACCCGGCGGCAAATTGCTCTACGCCACCTGCTCAACACTACCCGACGAAAACAGCCAAGTCGTCGCCCAATTTTTAGCCGCTACGCCAAATGCACAGCATCTACCTATAAACGCCCACTGGGGTTTTGAGCAACCATTTGGTCGCCAGCTTCTGCCAGAACAAGGCGGCCACGACGGATTCTATTACGCGCTCCTGCACAAGTTAAACTAACAGCGCCCGCAGGCAAGCCAAAAATCGCACACATCGCTCAGAAACCACACAGCCAGAAAAATTAGAATCGCTTAACCATCGAAGGGGATCACTCGCAGCTTTTAAATAGCGCCCACAAGTAATAATGCCCACCGCAATCCTGTACAAAAAACACCCAAGCACCCCCGCCAATCAGAGCGCTCAAAACTTAACCAGCAAGCGATTGCAGCGCGGCGCGCCTAAATATTGGCTTCCATTAGCGGCCATCAAACTGATTAAAAATTAACCGCATCATGCGGCAATAGTGTTTCTTTTAATGGCAATAGTTCATTCCCCCACCCCAAATAAGTGCAAGTATTTTTTACGTACTGTAGCAATAGTCGTAATTATCGCTATACTATCGCCCGATTGCTACTTATAAGCAGGGCTTATTTCGGCCAGCTATAAGCGGTATTTATCATGTAACCTTAATGAGCCGAAAGCGATTTCCACGCGCCCAAGTAGCCCCGCTAAATTTTAGTGGCGCTATTAGCTAACTCAGCAAATTTATTGTTGTGAGAGTTATCTGTATGCGTCGGCGGAAAAATAAATTCCAACATCCCGAAGGAAACCTCCATGTATAAAACATTTAGCTTTAAGAAAAAACTTCTGGCTACCCTCGTAGCCTCGTCGGCCTTAGGGCTTAGCCATGTCGCATTCGCGGAAGAAGTAGAAGAAGTTGTTGTAACGGGTATTAGAGCGTCTTTGACCGCCGCAATGGATATCAAACGCGAAGCAGCCGGTGTGGTTGACGCCATTTCCGCAGAAGACATCGGCAAAATGCCTGACACTAACCTGGCGGAGTCTTTACAGCGCATCACAGGCGTATCCATCAACCGTGCCGATGGTGAAGGCGCCAAAATTACCGCTCGCGGTATTGGCCAAGAGCTAAACATGGTGACATTAAACGGTCGCAGCATGCCGGCCGTGAGTAATGGGGGCGTCGGTCAGCCTGGTACTCGCGCATTTGACTTCTCAAACATCGCGTCCGAAGGTGTGAACGGCGTAGAAGTATACAAAACCGGCCGAGCCAGCAACACCACCGGTGGCTTGGGCGCAACCGTTAACATTAAAACGCTCAAACCGCTCGACGGCGATGCAGAGACCAAAGCAAGTTTTGGCGGAAAAGTGCTCACAGATGAAACTGTCCGCAACGGCCGTGGCGACAAGTACACCCCTGAAGTTTCCGGACTTTACAGCTGGGCCAATGAAGAAAAAACTCTTGGTGTATCTTTGATCGGCAGCTTCCAAAAACGTAACAGCGTTAACTCCTATTCTTTTGTTAATGCGTGGCAACAAAAAACTGCCGGAGACCCTACTTTCGATGATAAAAAAATCGATGCTAAAACCGGCCTCCCGCTCCAGCTGACCACTGACGGCACACTTCCTTATTGGGTTGCTGCTTCAGGCGATCAAACTAACGGTGATATTGCCCCAAGCTCCAAGGTCTCGTACATCAACGCACCTAAAAAGGGCGAGATGTACAACATGCCTACCGACCTCCGGTATCAGCTCAGTAACAATGAGCGCGTTCGTGAAAATGCTCAGTTAACTTTTCAATTCCGTCCAATTGAAAATTTGACTGCCACCCTGGACTACACCTATTCACAGAACGACCTTGTGCAAGATCGCGCGCAACAAACCAATTGGTTCAACATTTCCAACATTTCCAATGTGCAGTTTAATAATGCGTCGGTTAAATCTCCTTTGGTTTATCAAGAACAATACTACGACAAAAATAACAAAGACTCCGCATTCGCACAGTATGACTTTGCCGGCAATACCCAGAATGACTCCGTGGGTTTCAACTTGGCTTATGAAGCCACTGACAGCTTGAAATTCGGTTTGGATTATCACAACTCGCAAGCGGCCAACACCGCCACCTTGAATGAAGCCAGCGTTATGGCTATTCAAACCGTTACTGAATATGCTGACTTTAGCAATGATCTGCCCGTACTTGGCGGAACCTTCAAAGACAACAGCAAAGCCAGTGGCCGCAAAGGGCCAAACGTTGTCAATATGGTCGGCTTACCCAATCTGGATGCTGACAAAAAGCAGATTGTGGATAAAGATGGCAAGCCAGTCTATAAAGAGTGGTATCCCGTTACCTCAGCAGGGCCAATTTACCAAAATGGTAATGGCAATGGCGTATTAGATGCTGGCGACATCTCAGGTGCCATTGGTACTTTTGACTACTCTCATCAAAAAACCGATATCAAACAGCTAAGATTGTTTGGGTCATATGACCTAGGTGCAGTTGGCCCTCTTTCGAAAGCCACAATCAACTTTGGTGTAGATTCACGCGAAGACACAAACCTAACTGCAAACGGTCAGAATCGTATTGGTATGGGCAACTGGGATGGTGTGGATCCTAGCCGCTTCGAAGACAGCTACTTCACTACTCACGATTTTGCCGATGCGTTCCCGGACTACAAAGATACAACCGGCAATGCTAACTTCCAGCATACGGCTTTCATTGCGCGCACCGCAGACCTGTATGAACGCGTCGAATTCGAAAACGCAAAAGGTACTGACCCACAAAACTTTTACGGCTTTGTAAATGGTAAGGCTAAATTTGACGGTCAGCTTAACCTTAACCGCACAATCACCGAAGAGGTTACTGCAGCCTTCACTGAATTCGCCACTTCATTCGAAATTGGCGGTATGGCTTCCAACGTGTTGGCGGGTCTGCGCTTTGAGAGTACCGACATTACCGCTTCATCATTGGTGAATAAGCCTGTTTCCTTGGAGTGGGAATCCGACAACGATTGGAAGGTCAATCGTGACAGCGCAAAAACTGCTGCTCGATCAACCGGCTCCTATACCAACGTTCTGCCAAGCATCGACTTTGATATCAGCCCAACGGATGACGTCAAAACTCGCTTGTCATACAGCAAAACTTTGGGTCGTCCTGGTTACGGCGACATGAGACCAGACGTAGGCATTAATAGCATTTACCTGAAAACTGCCAACCGCGGCAATGCAAACCTTGCTGCAATGACATCAGACAACATCGACCTTTCGGTTGAGTGGTATTACTCTGAGTCGAGCTACGTGTCTGCTGGATATTTCATGAAGAAGGTTGATGGATTTATCGGCACTGCGGTCAGCAATGAAGCAGCCTATGGACTCCGCGACATTAGAACAGGACCTCGTTTTGCCAAATTCGTGGCTGATAATCCAAGTCAGGCTAAAGACGAAGTTGCGCAACATACTGCAATGTTAGTTAGTGAAGAGAAAGACCCTAAAGATCCTTCTACAAGTGCATTTGCTGACGACAAAGACCCATTATTATTGTGGGCTATGAACGCACCGGTGAATGACAAGTCCACAACTATTGACGGTATCGAACTTGGCGTTCAGCACATGTTTGGTGAGTCTGGTTTTGGTGTGACAGCAAACTTCACAGCGGTTGATGCTGGCGTGAAATTTGACGTTAACAAAGCCGGTGGTCAGTTTGCGATGGTCGGCCTAAGCAATACGGCCAACCTTATCGCCTTCTATGACAAAAATGATTGGCAAGCGCGTATTGCTTACAACTGGCGTGACTCGTTCTTGGACAACAGAACTGCGGGCGGTTCTAACGAGCCATCCTTCACTACTGCGTACGGACAAGTTGACTTCACTGTAGGCTACAAAGTGACTGAGCAAGTGACTGTGACGGCTGAAGGCCTTAACCTCCTAGGCGCCAACTCACGGACTTACGGCCGTAACACAGACCAAATGATATCTCTAGAAGATTTGGGTGCGCGTTACGCAGTAGGCGTCCGCGCAACGTTCTAAGCCCTTTTGGTTAGCGTTTAGAAAAAAGCTAAAAAGCCGCTGGTTTCAGCGGCTTTTTTTTGAGCTGTTTTTAGTTGCTGAGAGCGAACCTTTATTTAGCCGACTTAGCTCCATCCCACTAGAAGAACTGAAGCCAGATCGACCCTGCCATAGGATCCGATTTGGCGCTTAACCAAGGCCCTTCATGAGCGAGCTGATCGAACACATTGTCATTTTAGGAGGCGGGACCGCGGGTTGGTTAACGGCGGGTATCTTGGCTGCGGAATATCAAGCCCGTGGCGGCTCAACCCTACAAATTACACTCATTGAATCGCCCGACGTACCGACCATTGGCGTCGGCGAGGGCACATGGCCCTCAATGCGGCTATCGCTGCAACGCATAGGGTTGTCCGAAATTGATGTCATTCAACAATGCGACGCGTCCTTCAAGCAAGGCTCAAAGTTTGTTGGCTGGAAAAATGGCCTACCAGATGACATTTATTACCACCCTTTCACCGCACCACAAGGTTTTGGCGAGGCAAATTTTGTCGCTGCATGGCGGGAACATTTTTCACACCTATCGTTTGCCGACACCGTCTGCATACAAAGCCAACTGTGCGAGCAGGGATTTGCGCCGAAACAAAAAACCACACCCGAATATGCGGGTGTATTGAATTATGGCTACCATTTTGATGCTGGGAAATTCGCCCAACTCCTGCAAAAACACTGCACTCAAAAATTGGGTGTCAAACATTTGCTAGACCATGTGACTCAGGTCGTCTCTGCAGCCAGTGGCGATATAGCAGCGTTGCTGACCAAACAATCCGGCGCCGTTGCCGGCGATTTGTTTATCGATTGCAGCGGTACTAATTGTTTGTTGTTGGGTGAACACTACGGCATCCCATTTATCGACAAAAACCAATTTTCCATCAATGATCGAGCATTAGCGGTACAGGTCCCTTACCGGAGCAGCGACGACCCCATTGCCTCGCCCACCATCGCCACGGCGCAGGACGCCGGCTGGACATGGGACATTGGCTTATCATCACGGCGCGGCGTTGGGTATGTTTACTCTAGTTCGCACAGCACCGACGAACACGCAGAACAAACGCTGCGTGCATACGTAAGCAAAAGTATTGGACCCAAAAATATCGAGAACATCAGTGTCAAAAGGCTCTCAATCCGCCCAGGGCATCGCGAAAAATTTTGGCACAAAAACTGTGTCGCGGTGGGTATGGCCGCCGGTTTTATCGAGCCTCTCGAGGCCTCCGCATTGGCACTAGTGGAATTATCCGCGACCAGCATTCGTGACAACCTGCCGCTTGCTAAAACCGATATGGCTATCGTGGCCAAGCGTTTTAATGAAGTTTTTTGTTGCCGCTGGCAAGGCATTATTGATTTTTTGAAACTGCATTATGCCTTGAGTGAACGCAACGATACCGTTTATTGGCGCGATGTGACTCAGCGCGACAACCTGTCGAAACCACTCGCGGAGCATCTATCGCTTTGGCGCCAAAGGCCGCCGGCGCAGCAAGACTTCATTCATGGTAACGACATTTTCCCTGCCGCCAGTTACCAATATGTACTTTACGGTATGGGGTTTAAACCGCTAGCGCACGGCATCGGTAAAACATCCGACAGAATTGACTTCGCCTTGCGCAATATCAACGACAACATTGAAAGGGCGCGTAAATATATGACGGCGATCCCGACCAACCGCGAGCTACTCGCACATATAAACCAATACGGAATGCAGCGGATTTAGTGGGGCGGCTTTAGCGCATAGCCACCTATTCCGGCCTTCGTATCTGTATATTTTGATTAATTACATAAAACACACAGGGTTAAAAAATGTCAAGAATTCAAATGTTGAACAACGTAACCCACAAAGATTTGCGGATTATCACCAAAAAATCTCCCGAGTTTGGCGACAACGTAGCCGGAGCTCTAATCTTTCCGGAGGAGTTCATGGATGTTCAAAAAGAATATCCCATATTCTTTCAAAAGGATGAGGAAACAGGCGAATTTCAAGCCGTGGCCATTTTCGGATTCAAACAGGACGAAAACTTGTTTTTAAATGAGCAGGGCTGGCAAGGCTATTACATTCCGGCCGTCATTGAGCGCGAGCCGTTTTTAATCGGGTTTCAAGCCAGCGCGACAACAGATACGGATAAAGAGCCAGTTATTCATATTGACACACAAAGCCCACGCATTAGCAAAACCGATGAGGGCACTGCGGTTTTTTTACCACAGGGTGGCAACACCGCCTACATCGACAACATTAGCAAAGCGCTATTGTTGATTCATGAAGGGCTGACTGCAAATAGGGCGATGTTTGCGGAATTTTTGGCGTTGGACCTGCTTGAGTCATTTACGTTGAATATCGAATTCAACAACGCAGAACAGTATCAAGCAACAAACTACTACACCATTAACCAGGAAAAGTTCTTCGCACTGACGGACGCCCCTCTAGCTAACATGCATCAACGAGGGTATCTGCACTATGGCTCGATGGTGATTTCATCGCTGGGTAACATCAAAAAATTGATTGCTCGACGCAACGCCATGCTGTGATTTCAAATTCGGATACCGGCCAAATCACTACCCGCTTATTAATGAGAAAATCCACATGTTGGGCATAAGCCAAAAAGTGAAGGAAGTCTATGGCTACACAGCAGACGCAATTCCTCGCGACATTATCGACTCAAAGTCTCCGATAATTTTCAAGGGCCTAATACAAAATTGGCCCTTGGTTGCCGCTGGCTTAACCTCTGACGCCACCGCCGACGCCTATTTGCGCACTTTTTATAATGGCCGACCGGTGGTTGAATATTTCGGGCCACCCGAAATTGAGGGGCGCTATTTTTATAACAGCGATTTCACTGGGTTGAATTTTGAGTCTCACACTACGCCGTTAACCCAGGTTCTGGATAAAATTTTTAAACATCACACGGATGCATTACCGCCCTGCTTTTATATTGGATCTACTAGCGTAGACACTTGGCTGCCCGGCTTTCGGCAGCACAATGACCTAGCGCTCAACACACAAAACCCATTAGTGAGTATATGGATTGGCAACGCGTCTCGCATCGCATGCCATTACGATACCTCTGACAATATGGCCTGCGTGGCCGTGGGGAAACGCCGCTTCACCCTATTTCCACCGGAACAAGTGGGCAATTTATACCCGGGTCCGATCGACTTTACCCCCTCTGGGCAGGCGATTAGCTTGGTCGATTTTAGCGCGCCGGATTATGAAAAATTTCCGCGTTTTCGCGAGGCGCTAAAGCATGCTCAGGTTGCCGAAATGGAAGCCGGTGATGCTCTTTTTTTGCCCAGTATGTGGTGGCACAACGTTGAGGCACTGAGTCGCTTTAACGTATTGGTGAACTATTGGTGGACCAGCGTGCCAGCCTATTCTGGAAATGCCATTGACGCCTTAAAACACGCCATGCTTAGCGTTCGCGATTTGCCGAGCGATCAAAAAGCCGCTTGGAAATCACTGTTTGATTATTATATTTTTGCAGCCCCTGAACAGGCACAGGAACATATTCCCCCACAAGCCTGCGGTTCCCTAGCCCCAACCGATGAAATAGGTGCTAGAAAACTAAGGGCTTGGTTGATTAATAAATTGAATCGTTAGAGCTTGTTGCCCCCAATAATTGCAGCCGCGTTCACCGACCCGTTGTCACGCCGCACCAGCCTTAGGAACCCTCATGCACAAACAAACTCTGAAACGCGTAGTGATCGCCGGTGGTGGTACCGCTGGCTGGATGGCCGCGGCCGCCATTGGCAAACTGCTGGGCGAACATCTCGACATTACTTTGATTGAATCAGACGAAATTGGTACGGTGGGTGTGGGTGAAGCCACAATTCCCACCATGCTCAGTTTCCATCGGCTGCTGGAAATAAACGAACGAGAATTTCTGGAAGCGGTAAACGGAACATTTAAGTTAGCGATTAAATTCGAGAACTGGGGCAAGCTTAACGAAAGCTACATTCACTCCTTCGGCAAAACCGGTCGCGATTGCTGGGCGGGAGAGTTTCATCATTTTTGGTTAAAAGGCTTAGAGCAGGGATTGAATGCACCCTATGGGGATTATTGCCTTGAATTGAAAGCGGCCGAAGCGGGTAAATTTGAAATTTCCGACAACCCTTGGATTAACTATGCGTACCATCTAGACGCAACAGCCTACGCGAAATTTTTGCGCAAATTCAGTGAGCCTTTTGGCGTAAAGCGCATTGAAGGCATGATTAAACATGTGGCGCTTGATGCGTCGTCTGGATTTATTCAGTCTTTAACACTGGCCTCTGGGCAAGTTGTAGAGGGCGATTTATTTATCGACTGCAGCGGCTTTCGTGGCTTGTTAATTGAACAAACGCTGCATACTGGTTATGAAGACTGGTCACACCTTCTGCCCTGTGACAGTGCCCTCGCGGTACAAACGGAATCAGTTGGCCCTGCCCTGCCCTACACGCGGTCCATAGCCCATGAAAGTGGCTGGCAATGGCGCATTCCCCTCCAACACCGAGTGGGTAACGGTTTGGTGTATTGCAGCCGTTATTTGTCGGACGACGCCGCGCGGCAAAAGCTGATGGCCAATATTGAGGGCAAACCGCTAACCGAACCCCGGTTAATTAAATTCCGTACGGGTAGGCGCCTAAAAGGTTGGAACAAAAACTGCGTTGCGCTGGGTTTGGCCACCGGCTTTATTGAACCGCTGGAATCCACCAGCATTCACTTGGTGAGCTCCGGTTTAATTCGTTTGCTGCGCCTGTTCCCTATGGGCGGAGTGCGAAGTGTGGAAGTTGACGAATACAATCGCCAATCCAAATTGGAACTAGAGAGCATTCGCGATTTTATCGTGCTGCACTATAACGCCACCGAACGCGACGACAGTCCTTTTTGGCGTTATTGCCGCAATATGCCCATCCCCGAATCGCTTGCCCATCGTATTGCGCTATTCAGAGAAACCGGCCGAATTTTTGTCGGCGATGATGAATTGTTTCGCGTGTATTCTTGGACGCAGGTAATGATTGGACAAGGCATTATTCCCCAGCAATACCACCCGGTAGTGCACACGCTTAACGAACAGGAATTAGAGCGCTTTTTAGTGGGTATGAAAAAATCGATCGCCGACAGAGTGTTGCAAATGCCGCGTCATGAAGATTTTATTGCGAAATTTATCGGCAACCAGCAATAAGTTTCCAAAGCATGAATTGCGATGTTTTTTTAGCGGCTCCTCGGCGTTTCAGTGTTCACCTAACCCCCGTATAGCCTTGCCCTAAACCGCTACTCACGGTTATTCACCGCCAACTTCAGCAGTTGGCTGCTGACGATTACGCCGGCGTCTGATGTGGCCTTAAGACTGATGGAAAACTCCAGCCGCCCCTGTGAAGTGCGACGCAGGGCGATGCTGATAGCGGGGTCGTTGGGTGATGGGTTGTGGGCTACTAGGACTACGCCAAGCGGCAAGGGATGGGGCAGCGGTAGGTTTTCCACGCTGGGCTGAAAGACCATATGACACGTTGGCAGGCGCGCGGCAAGGGTGGCAGGGGTGAGGTATTCCACGTCAATTATTCGCTGTTGAGCGGGCTTGCCCTGCAGTAAGTCGAACGCATCGCGCATCTTGGCATCTGCTCCCGTCACGCAGAGATGCACGCGCTGGTGAGTGGTGGCGGTTGGCCAGTCGATGAACTTAATAAAGTTGTAGACGAAGGCTGCCTCCAACGAGGCTTCGGAGGCGCGGGTGGGTGCTGCGGCTAGGCTTAGCGCCAGGGCTAGCCACATGCCGTCCCACCAGCGGAACACCGCCTTTGTCCTACTGAGTTTTCGCTTCACGTTTAAGTCCTTTCCGTTACGCCTGTGTTTGTGTGAACCTGCCTTCGTCAAGCGTACGGTTCACCCCCTTCGCCACCCAATGTCACTAAGTTACGTGCACAGCTGATTTTTCGAGTGGTTTTTAGCCTTTATTTCGCCCTCCTGGGCGAGTAACTTTTTCTTTGCGTGGCCAAAGAAAAAGTAACCAAAAAGAAAAGCCACCCGACTTTTTGGTTTTTGCTTCGCAAAAATACCCTCCCTCCAAGGCGATTTTGAGGGTCGCCGTGGCGTGACATCCTGTCCCGTCACGGCTCAAATGGACGTCCTGTCCATTTGCCCCTCAAAATCACCTCTCCACTCGGCCAAAAAACGGGCTGGTCCCGCTTCGGCTGG
>CAMCXE010000038.1 GCA_945882995.1 Thalassocella blandensis
AGCGCTATCTGGCTGAATTTCAATACCGATTTAATCGGCGAGCAGATTTGGTTTCTATAGTTTCTCGTTTGGTCTATGTTGCTCTTCGGACACCGCCTATGCCAGAAAGATTATTGAAAGTTGGCTTAGGTTGAGTGGTAATTAGGTAGAATTATGGGATGTTATGGGTGTATTCAATTGTAGGTAAGGCTGCTTACCACTGGGTCGCAGCGCAATTGCTCTAATGTGTCGGGGTTTACTCGCGCCTTTACAATGTCGCCGCAGGCTTGGCTTGGCTGCAAAATAAAATCGGGATTATTTTTCTCAAATTTCGCAATTAGCCCTTCGGCGTCGTTTACGGTGGTATTTATTGTGAGCTGTATTGGCGTGCTTGCATTGCCAGTAACCGGGCGCGGGTTTTTACAGCCGGTAAATTTTTTGGCAAACCCAAGTTTTCGGCCGTCACCCAAGCCTAGCGTTAATTGTTGTGCGTCAGCGGTTTTTGTGGTGATGGTATTGAGTAATGTCATGTAATTGGCATCGGCGGGCGCCATGGTGCAATTAGTATTCGCCGGCTTGGCATTGGTGATGGTAATTAATGTATCCGCCATTGAATAACTACCCGCATAGGCGCCGCAATCAAACTGGCCACTCACCTGTCCTGCCGTATCAAAATGCAGGGTTACGTACTGCGTTGGTTCGGTTTTTACACCCGTCGCTTCAGTATAAGCTGTCAATACCCAGTCGCTATTGGCCAGCGGATTGGTGGCGGTTCCCCCGTTGCTAGGAGGCGCGGTGTCTAATGATTCTGTTACGCCGTTGCAAGCTGTCAGTAAGGCCAGGCTCAAATAGCCGAGATATTTTTTCATAACTGCCTCGCTTAAATTTAATAATTGTCCGGGTGTTATTGAATCAACAATCGAGTCTGAAAAAACTTAAATTAAACAAATGTTCTAATTCGTGGCTGTGGGTTTAATTTGGCAGCCCAAGTAGATCGAACAGGCCCATGCAACTCATCGGTGAAATAAGTGGAATTCAATAAGCCGGGAATTCTAGTGAGTGTGCAGGCCTTGGTAATTCCCTAAAATACCTAGATTGTATAGCCCGTTAACCACGTTGAATCGTCGAATGTCAGCTGCGCGGCCGAGTGTTACCACGCTGGGGAGAGCGCAGGGAACTTATAGAGTGGATTGCGGGAAATTGATAGGGGGCGCTGCAAGGCTATTTGCAGAATTGAGCCATGTCGCAAACAATAGCGACTTGTTGCGCAACATTTCTACGAATTCATAACTCCACAACTGTTTGCTAGGCGTAAACGCTGAGGTTGCTTGATGCCCGCACAGCCGCAAGCTGAGGCGGTGCGCGAATCGCGCTGTGCGGCTGCTATGGGCCTTAGCTGGACACGCGCTGCAGCCGAATATCCACTTCGCGGTCCACAAAATCCCATTCGGCGGTGCCGCGCAGGTCGGCCAAGAGTTGATTAAAATTTTCCTCATATCGAGGGGCGTACTCAAAGTAGGTGATGAAATCAAAAGGTTCGTGTTCGCTAAGATCTCGGCAATGATGTAGGCGTCTAGCAATGGCTGGCAAATACTGCATGCCGATGACGTTGTGGTGCGACTGGCCTTCGAAAATGGCCAGCCGCTCACTTTGGGTTAGGCCCCGCCAGGTGGCGCGTTTGCGGATAGGAATGAGCGCAGCGCAAGTGGCCTCAGCGCGGCCCAAGCCTTGCTGGACTGCCAATAGCCTATCCTTCTGCGTTTTCTCCACATAGCGTTCATTACTGATAATCCCGCGTAGTTGCCAATCGTTACTCGGTAACACGGGCGAAGCGTCTGCAGCCACCACGTTGATAAATGCGGGGGTAGTTAGGGGCTCACCTTTCACTGAATAGTTAGCGGTGACTTCCCATTGGCCGCTGGTGGCCCCAACAAAATAATACAGGCGCGAACTCATAAAATTAACTCAAGTGTGATATTTGCTATAGGGCAATTCTTGCGCCATGGCGGGCGGCGCACTACTAAATATTTTGCGATAGGAACCGGATTGCCATGTGCCGCGCGGGCTGGAACCTAGACATAAAATCGTCTGAAACCCTGCGAATGCCCTCTAGTCCGGTGTGGAACTGACTAACGATCAAGGCGGTTGGCGTATGTTGGTGCGATTGCGTGAGGGGCGTTGCATAATATGCCCCTATTAGCTGCAAGGTATCAATCCAATATGGCTCGTTCCAAGACGCAAAATCTGGCTATAATGTGCACCCGCAGCATTAACTACATGCCTTAAACGCTCGCATAAAGGAACCTGTTTTGTCCTATATCCGCATTAATAAGCATTATGTTCAGCTGCCGCACCTGTATTTGGGCCTGGTCGAGCTGCTTCTATTGATGGTAGCAGCACACGCTGCGCAACTATTGGTTGCCGCTGCATCTGCCCATCTTTCTGAATTTGATTTAGTGGCCAAACCCTCCGCTAGCAGCACGCTGCTGTTTGCACTGGTGATGAGCTGCTGCACTCAGGCCATGGGAGTCTATGGGGCCTTGCTACGCGAGGGGTTCCTCAGCCTTGTCCTGCGCGTATTGGTCAGCTTCTTTTTGTTAGGGTGCGCATCGTTATTTGTTTTGAATTTGGTGTTGCCTAAGCCGATCCTTTCTTCGGCAGGGGTTTTTTGGGGAATTCTGTTTAGCGGACTGCTGGTTATTCCCGCCCGTGTCTTTTTTTTGAAATTGGTGGATCTCAGCCAGTTGCGCCGTCGGATCCTGCTGTTCGGCGCTGGTACTAAAGCGCAAAAACTCTTGGACGAGATCGGACCAGAAATCAGTAGCTTAGGTATCGAAGTCGCCGGCTGCATCCATTGCCCGAACGAGACCTTAGCGGTTGACCCCCAGCTGGTGGTGCCGGAGCCTAGTGATTGGCTGGCTTATGTGCGGCAATCTAAAATATCCCAAATTGTTGTCTGTCCCGACGAGAGACGGCGCGATATTAATGCCGCGTTTCCGCTGGTGGACTTATTGGATTGTAAGCTTGCAGGGGTGCCCGCTACAGAGGTTTGCGGATTCTACGAGCGCGAGCTGGGTAAAATTGACTTGACGTCATTACAGCCAAGTTGGATGTTGTTCTCAGATGGTTTTAATAATTCAAAACGTGCACGCATCGTCAAACGCCTGTGTGATATGGTCTTGGCCTGTGGTTTTTTCGCTGTGCTATGGCCGTTAATGTTACTCACCGCCATAGCCGTAAGGCTGGAAAGCCCCGGCCCGGTGTTATACCATCAGCTGCGCGTAGGGTATAACGGCCGAATTTTTCGCATTTATAAGTTTCGCAGCATGCGTCAAGATGCCGAAAAGGCGGGCGCACAGTGGGCAACGAAGAATGATTCGCGCATTACACGGGTCGGGGCTTTTATCCGCAACACCCGCTTAGACGAGTTGCCCCAGCTCTTTAATGTTGTGTCGGGCTCAATGAGTTTTGTAGGCCCACGCCCAGAGCGCCCTGAATTTGTTACTGAACTCGAACAGCAGATCCCATTTTACGGTCTCCGCCACAAGGTCAAACCTGGGCTTATGGGATGGGCGCAGTTGAAGTACCCCTACGGAGCCTCCGTGGAGGATGCTCGGCACAAGCTGCAATACGACCTGTACTACACCAAAAATCATAGCTTTATGATTGACGTGTTAATCATGATCCAAACAGTTGAAATCATACTTTTAGGTAAGGGCGTCCGCTAATCAAGCGCCTTGTATGCAACGGGTTCGCCCATTTCACTTTCACACGTTAGCGGGGTAAGATCGTGTCTACATTGAATGCGTCCATGCGTTACGGAATTAGCCAGCTCTTCAAAATACTCTGGGTTTGTTTGTGGCTTGCGGGTTGCGACACAGCAAAAAACGTAGAAGCACCGCCGACCATGGCCTCGGCAACTTCCGGTGAATATCACATCGGAGTGGGTGATGCATTGCAGGTGAGCGTGTGGCGAAACCCAGAGCTTTCTTTGGCGGTGGTGGTGCGGCCAGATGGTAAAATTTCCATGCCGCTGGTTGGTGATCTGGACGCCGCGAATGTCACCTCCACCCAGCTTGCCATTAATATTGCCTCGGCGCTAAATAATTATGTACGCAGTCCACAAGTCACGGTAATTGTTTCGAATCCAAGCAGCACCGATTTTCTGCGCCGCGTTAGAGTAACTGGCGCTGTGAATTCGCCGCAATCAATGCCGTTTCGCGAGGGTATGACCGCGTTGGATTTGGTGTTGCTGTCAGGTGGCCCAAACCCATTCGCTTCCGCCAACAAGGCTAAGCTTTACCGCCGAGTCGGCGGCGAAACGAAGGTCTATACCATACGACTTAAAGATATTTTGGAGGAGGGGATATTGGATACCAACTACCCGCTGCAACCATCTGATGTGATTACTGTTCCACAGCGAGCTTTTTAGCAGGACTTAATTATAGTCCGGCTTCAACGGTCGCCTATCGTCATCACACTAACTCATTAGAGCGTATTCATGGACAAAGTCTATATAAGAGAAATGTGGCAGGCCTTAAAGCGGGAGCTGGTAAATTTTCGCTATTTGAGCGTGTTTCTTTTTGCTTTTGTAAGCTTTGCAATTCTTGGAGTTGGTTGCCTTTGGCCAAATACGTTTGAGACTAGCGCCGTATTGTTTGCTGATAAAACCAATATTATCGAGCCGCTGTTGAAGGAGGTTACGAAGGTGGCTCGTTCTGAGCAAGCCGGCAACCTCATTTACACGCGTAATATATTGACCGATGCGGCAAAGAGAGTTGATCTGATACGTGATGGTATGCCGCAAGAGGAGCAAGAGCTAGTCATTATAGCGCTGCGTAAAAAATTAAAAGTTACGCAGGAACGCAACGAGGACCTCATCCAAATTAAATACAGCAACAAAAGTGCCGATGCGTCATTCGAGACGCTAAACGCCGTAATTAGTGCGTTTATGGATAGTACCGATCGGAAGAAGCGTGACGCCAGTCTGAGCGCCTATAATTTTCTTGCTGCGCAGGTTCAGACCTACAAGAAGCAACTTGAAGCCGCCGAGCTGCGGCTCAAAGACTTCAATACGCAAAATCGCGATGGCACCGCAGATCTCGTGACTACGCGCATATCCGCCGTACGCAACGAGATCGAAACGCTAAAAATTACCATTGAAGAGACCCAATCACGCTTGGCGCTCATTCAGCGCCAGTTGGGTGCCGAGGGGCAAAACCTGCAACTGAAGGCACGGCTAGATGAATTGAAAAACCGTAGACAGACCATGGTTTCTTACATTACCCAGTTGCAATTAAGTTACAAAGATACCTACCCAGATATCGTATCGCTCAAGGGTCAGCTTAAGGAGCTTGACGATCAAATCAAAAAAGCCAGTAATTCAACAGAGGTGGTGGGCAGTGCTGAAAAATCACAAAACCCACTCTTTGAGGAATTGCGGAAACAGTTATCCGCTACTGAGCTTGATTTACATTCGCAAACTCGTCGGCTTGAATCATTGAATGGCATTTTAGGAGAGGAAACGCAGCGGGCGGAGCGCATTGCAGCCAGTCAAGCCCAATTTTCCGATTTAACCCGAGATTACAGCGTAACAAAAAGAGTTTATGAAGAAATGTTAGCCAAAAAGGAGTCTGCGCGGCTTTCCATGACGATTGATGTAGAAGGGCAGGGTGTTAGTTACCGCATCCAAGAGCCAGCAACGTTCCCCCTAAAACCTACCGGTTTGCATTTTATTCATTTCGCAGTTTTGGGGCCCTTTTTAGGGTTTCTATTTCCCATCGCGGCGCTAATTGCGTATGTGATGGTGGACCCGCACTTGCGTTCGTCGCGTGTTTTACAAAATCAGCTAGGGCCTGAAATTGAGTTGCTGGGCGTTATCCCCCATTACGAGTCGCCCCTAAGGCGGCGCTTGCTACGCAAAGATGTTCTATTTTTGGGAGTTGTGGCGATGCTCGCCTTGGCAGCTTACGCCGGTGCGGTGCTCTATTGGCACCTCTATAGCGATTAATTAATCTCGGACATAACCTATGCATATTTCAGACGGCGACAAAAGCTTAGTCTCAAGCGACGCCCAGGCGCTGATGGTAACCGGTGACGACTTGCTGCAAGGCGCCGTGGAAGACAACCGTCGGCGGCGCGCTATTAAAACTATGGCGTTCCCCATTATGTGGTCCCAGGATGACTTGATTGAGAAAAAGGTCATCTTTTCCGGCATGCGCCAGCGGGAATTATTAAATGCATTTCGTGAAGTGCGTATTCGCTTATTACAGAAGACCAAGCGCGATAATTTTGTGTTGTTGGTATCGTCCGTAACTACTGCAGCAGACTCTAGTGGTTTTGCATTTAATTTAGCCGCCACATTCGCTTTGGATCAGCATAAAACTGCTTTGTATGTTGACTGTAATCCCTACGGCAATTCAGGCGAGCGTTATTCTGCCACACCGATTGATCAGGGTCTGATGCATTATTTAATCGACTATAGCGTGCAGATCCAAAACATTATTTATCCCAGTGGGGTAGAGCGGTTGCGAGTTATTCCTTCTGGCGGTACCAGCGAGTCTGCTGCAGAGTTTTTTAATTCACGCCGCATGGAAGTGCTGGTGTCGGAAATTAAAGAACGTTACCCGGACCGATTCGTGGTGCTAGATGCGCCTTCTGTGCAGCAATCCACAGAGGCGCGCATTCTTAGCCAGTTTTGTGATCAGTCCATACTGGTTGTGCCATATGGTCAGGCCGTTACTGGCGAGGTATTGTCTGCCATCGACGCACTGGGGCGAGAACGTTTTGCCGGTGTGGTCTTCAATAATTAATCGCATATCTGCATAGTGCGTAGATGATGAGAGCCAACATGAGACGTCTTATTAAGATTTGGCCGTTGGCGTTCATACTTGCTGGCGGTATGTCCATCGAAGCAGAGGGGCGAGATTTCGGAGGTGGCCTCTCTGTAGGCAGTGACTACACGGATAATGCACGCAAGTCGGCTGTGCAGCCGCAAATCAGCGAGCGTCAAGATCGCTTGCAGCTGGACGTTTTTGCCAATCACGAAAATGAATACGGTAAATTGGACTCACTCTATACCGGTGCCTATAACAGTTTTTCGGAATCAAGCCAGATAGATCGCAACACTCTTGCGGGTAGTGGGCGTCTTCTACTAGGAAAAACCTATCAACCTCTCAATTTGCTGTTAAGTCACACGCGTCGTCTGCTGCTGAACGCACCGAATGAGGTGGCGCTACTGAGTAACACCGACGAGCAAACGGTTACCAGCGTTAACCCCACCGCACGTTTTCGAGTTACGCCGGTTGATAGTCTAGTGGCCAGCGCGGATCACTCCGTGGTGGACTACCGGTTTGCCCAACGGCAAAATTCGGTGCGCGACACCGTTAGCCTTCAATGGGAGCATTCAATATCTAAAACCGATTCGTTACAGGTGCTTGCTCAGCAAACCAACGTAACCTATGAAGCATTCAATAATGCTCAGTACACGTATCGCTTAGGCTCTGCGACTTATGCCACTAGGCTTAATCGCTTGGATTATTCTCTCAATCTTGGCTACAACACCACCCAATCGGATTTGAGCGGCGATAATGCCAGCCCCAGCTACAGTGTCGGCGCGAATTATCGGTTAGATTCAGGGACTATGGCGCTAAAATTAAATCGGGTAATTACCGATACATCCATGGGCAGCAATACCGGTGGCGTGTCAATTCCCTTGGGTACTGCCTCGGTTAGTCAGGGCTTTGATCAAATCGATCAGCGCAGCGCCCTGCTGAGTTGGAGCGCGGCTGCAATCTGCGGTCGCTGTACCCTAGAGTTGAGCGGCAGTCTGAGTGAAAGTAATTACCTGACGTTGCCCGTCATAACGAATGAACAGACGCTTCGCGCTGCTTTTGGGTATACCCTTAGTCGAACCTCGAGTATTAGGTTGGACGGGCAAGCCCAGTCCGTCCGCTACACGATTGGCGCAAGCGAGCAGGGCTATTCGGGTTACACCTATAATATTGCTTACAATGAACAGTTCCGTCACAACATTTCTGCTAGTCTTACGGCCCGTTTTGAGCAGCGTTCGTCAGAACAGGCGTTATATGATTATGACGCAATGCAAGTCGGCTTTTCCCTACGCTACCAGTACTAGTCTCAGGCTTCGCCTAAGTTTTCAATATTTTATTATTGCCAGTAAGCACCCAAATGAGGTCATCATGAAATTACCTATTACGCTCAGTATTTTGTTTGCGCTCGCCGGGCTCGCCGGATGCGGCAACGACAAGGATAAAAAAGCCGCGGAGGTGTCTCGCCATTTGAGTGCTGCAAAAACCTATCAGCAGCAAGGCCAGTATCGCTCTGCCATGCTAGAAGGACGCAACGTACTCAAACTTGCGCCAGACAATCTAGAAACCTTAAAGCTCTTGGCAAAAATCCATAACGACATTGGAGCCTACACGGTAACCATTCAAATGTTAGAAAAACTTCAGGACCAGCGCCCTGATGTACGTGGGCTATTGGCAGAAGCTTACGTCGGCAGTAAAAAATTCAATTCTGCTTTGAAATTGCTTGAAAATGCAGGCGCCCCACCCAAAGACGAGCAAAGCTTAGATTTATTGGCGCAGTTAAAATTTATGAATCGCGATGTGGACGGTCTGTCTCAGGTGATCGAGGCATTTAAGTCGCTGGCGCCGGCTTCCGAAACCTTATTGTTTTTGCAGGCCAGCCAAGCCGCCATGAATGCCAAATATGATGAGGCAAAAACCCTTACGGAAGCGCTATTGGCTAAAAATCCCAGCCATGTTAAGGGAATGGTATTGCTGGCAAATTTAGCTATGTATGAAAAGGACATGCCTAAAGCGGAAGAGCTCTTAATTAAGGCGCAGAATGCTTTGCCGAAAGTTGACATCATGACCACCTCAAAAGTCATGGTTATTTCACAGTTGGCCGAGGTTATGCGCTTGCAGGATCGTGTTAGTGAATATTACGCGTATCAGAAATCCATTGCCGAGGCGAATCCGGAAGGAGACTTAGCTCAGCAAAAATACAATCAAGCATCGGAGCTTTATCAAAAAGGGCAATACGCTGAGGCTGCAACCATTCTGAATGAACTGCACACGCAATACCCCCAAGATAAAAACACCGCGACGCTCCTTGCCATGGTGGGTGTGCAGCAGGGAACTAATGAATCTGCCGCGGAATTGTTTGATAAATTTATTGACCCAGAAACGGCTTCGCCTGCCGTTTTGCAGGCGGCAACCGTCGCTAAATTTCGCACTAAAAATAAAGATGCCGCACTGGATATGTTGAAAAAGGCGGCAGAAACCCAGCCATTAAATGGCGGCGTTCAGGCCACCTACGGTTTAGCGCTGTTAGATAAAAATCCCAAAGATCTTGAAGGCGCAAAAATTCTCGAAAAAAGTCTGGCCATGGCGCCAGAACAGCATCGCCTGAGGATTGTGTTGGCGCGGCACTACCAGCTAATGGGTAACGATGCCTTGTCTTTAGGGCAGCTTGAAAAAGCCTTTGCGTCCAAGCCTGACGATTTTTTGGTTCAAAAGACCTATTTCACTATTTTGCTTGAATCCAAGTCGCTTCCAAAATTAAAGTCTGAGCTGGACAAACTCCCAGCAACCAGCAGCCGCACACGTTTTTGGCGCGGCTGGTTAGAAATGGAGCAAAAAAACGCTGGCGGTGCTGAAAAGTTCTTTAATGAAGCTCTGGTTGATGCCACCGCTGAAGACAAGCCGCTGATTCTCACGGGAATAGCGCAAGCTAAAGAAACTCAAAAGGACTACCCAGCGGCAATCGCAGCCTGGCAGAAAATACTTCAGGATAACCCTAGCTCAGAGTTGGCCTACGGTCGGTTGATAGCCTTAAGTGAACTTTCCAATAAAACTCCCGAGGCAGTAAAATTTATAGAGGATCTTGCCCAAAAGGTAAAAGGCTGGGAGCCAGAAGCCGTTTTAACGCAGGTTAGCCTGAGACAGAAAAATCTACCGGCAGCGATTAAACACGCTGAAGCGGGGCTTGAAAAAAGTCAAAATTCCCAGGCGGCTAAAAACCTAGCGGCTTATGTTTACATCATAGAAAGTTCAAGTTACAAAGCAGCGGCTAAACTCCGCGAGGCTAAAGCCAGTTTGCTGAAGGCGGTTAAACTAGCACCTGAGAACCCTGATTATTTGGCCGCTTTGATCGAACTCGAATTGAGTAATAAAAATATTCCGGAGGCGCAAAAATTATTGGATCAGTTTCCAAAAACTGACGATAACCTAGCGGGCACTTTGTATTTGCAAGGTGTAATTCGTCTAGCGGAAGGCAAGCCAGAAGAAGCCTTTAAACTTTATCAGCAGGCTTGGGCTAAGGCGCCTTTACAAAAACCGGCTGAGGGCATAGTGACCTATTATCAAGCGCATAAACAGTTTAATGAGGCGCGAGCCTTTGTTGATGAGTGGCTGACTAAACAGCCTGAGAACATACACGCCATGCTCCTCAAAGCCATGAATGAACAGCAGGAAAACCGAGCCCCTGCGGCTATTGCATTGTATGAAAAAGTGTTGAAAAAAACCCCCGACGCTTTGGTTCCCATGAATAACTTGGCGTGGCTATATTTTGAAACCAAAGATCCCCGCGCATTACCCCTCGCAAAACGCGCTGCAGAATTAGCGCCTGAAGCGCCGGAGATTCTAGACACCTACGGCTGGATATTGGCCCAGTCGGGCAATAAAGCGCAGGCATTGCCAGTGCTGGAAAAAGCCCACAATAAAGCGCCGGACAACAAAGAGATTGCGGAGCACTTGAATAGCGTGAAAACTCGCGGCAAATAGTGGGTAAATTTTAGATGGCCCGAGATAGGTGACACCACGTGTTTCCGTTCATTGCTAGGCTAATTCAGTACTCAATACTTAAACACCAACAGTGTGTTGAGTCTCGATCGTATTTTCTGGTTGCAATGTTTGCTCTTCAACATGTTCCCCTGTCATCCCCGCGTAGGCGGGGATCCAGCGGCAAATAGGCGGTTTATATTTAAGTGAAGATCGTAATCGCTTCCGAGCGTTTGCCACCTGAATCCCCGCCTACGCGGGGATGACGTAAGAAAACGAAAAATGTGCTGAATAGTTGCGCTTGGTATTTATTTGCGACGAGTGTTTGAAGTTGATTGGTGGCTATGTGTGGGGGATATAGTTGTTTTGAGTTTCTCTACGCGGGCTGCCTATGTTTGTCGCCATCGCTCAGCTTGAACTTAAAAACTTCATTTGGATTATTGAAAAAGCGTGTCGGGCTGTTGGGTGTAGATGTTTCCATTGGAGTGGCGTGTTTAAGGCCCTCGCGCTCTTTCGCTTAGCATAAAAAATCTCCTATAAAACCAAGCCCTGTTTCACGGCCTTCGGCTGTGGTATTCGGCGCATGACATAAATTCGTTGAGCGGGGCGCAGGTAATTCATGGCTGGATTCTTAAAAAGCAGTGTGAGGTCAGTGGCCACCCGTCTAGCGGGGCGCTTCGGCCCCCATCGTTGGCCCTCTGCAGAACCCCGCTTGTGGGTTTTGATGTATCACCGAATTTTACCGGCTACGGACCCGCGCTATGCCGCCGAAGAGCCGGGCATGGTCATACAGCCGGCCAGCCTGCAAATGCACATTCGAGAATTGCGTAAGCATTTTGTGTTGATGAGTTTGAGTAACTGGGTAGCCGGGCGAATTGCGGGTAACACGCTGCCACCAAAAGCCTGTGTGATCACGTTTGACGATGGCTGGCTGGACAATTATGAGTATGCGTTTCCCATTCTCCAAGCTGAACAGGCGCCAGCTACGGTATTTGTGGTTGCTGAAAAGGTGGGCACGGATTTTCAGTTTTGGCCCACAATTGTCGCTCATTTATTGGTAAGCGGCGTTTACGCGCCACTGCAAAACACCGAGCCATTTGGCGGGGTGCTAGCCGAATTATCCAATGTGCGGCAGCCAACAATTAACCGAGAATTTATTGCCGAGGTTATACGGCGCCTAAAGTGCTATTCCGATCAGGCTATTTTTGCAGGCTTAGAGACTATCCAGTGGCGGCAGTTAGCGGGGCCGATACAGCCTGCGTTGATGGATTGGGACCAGCTGCGCAGGTTGCATGGGTCTGGGTTGGTGGATGTGGGTTCGCATACGTGTAGTCATCAACGGCTTGATCAGGCCTTAACTACCACAGCCCTTGAACATGAAATTGTGGTGAGTCGGCAGATTATCGAAGGCCATATTCAAGCCCCAGCAAACCTATTCTGTTACCCCAATGGAGATTATTCCGCAGGTGCATTAGCATTAGTTGAGAAAACCTATCAAGCGGCAGTTACAACACGGCGCGGTATAGCTTCTGCAGGGCAGCCACTTCACCAATTAGTGCGGTTGGGCCTCCACGAGGAAGTGAGTAATACCCCCTCAAAGTTTAATGCCCGTTTGTCTTCATGGATGTAGCGGTACGCCGCGCAGAGGAGTGCCCAATGAGCGCTATTTTAGATAGATTGGTGACAAACAAGTTGCTTGGCCGGTTGGTTAACCGCGTGTTTGGGGTACACGTAACTATTTTTGTTTTGCATCGAAGCGAATCCAATGAGGGTGCCTACAATGGCACTTCTCCGGCGTTGTTGGAAGAATGCTTGCAGTATGCGCAACGCCATCAGTTCGAATTCGCATCAGTGGATGAATTGGTTGAGATGGCGCGCCGCGGTGAGCGTTTGCGGCGCCCAACGCTGTGTTTTACCCTCGACGATGGGTACCAGGATCAACTCGATGATTTTGTGCCCATCTTGTTGCAATATAAGGCCAAGCCCACGCTGTATGTGATTACCGATTTGGTTGATCAAGCCGATTGGCCATGGGATGCAAAATTGGCCTTTATCATTTGGAAATCGTCGGGCAATTTTAGCCAGTTTCGTTTTGAAACACGCAGTATCCCGGTGGATTTGTCCAGTGTGGCGGGGCGAACAGAAACACGACATCGGTTGAATGCTTTTATAAAATCCTTAAATGCTGATCAGGTGGCGAGGTGTATGGCGGCCGTAGTGGACCAATTTGCGGTGGATCTGCCGGTTGCCGCTCCCCCGCAATACACACCGATTACTTGGCCCCGCTTACGGGAGTTCGAGGCGCAAGGCCTCAGGATTGGTTCTCACGGCCAAACGCACCTCACACCCAATATGCTAAGCGATTCTGCCGTTTTAGGTGAGTTGATGCATGCCAACGCACGCCTATCCGCGGAAATTGCCAACCCATCCCGTGTGTTTTGTTATCCTTCAGGTACTGCAGCGGATTTTTCCGCCAAACACGAACCACTGGTGCAGCAGGCTGGTTTTATTGGAACTGTTTCCTGTATTTCCAGAACCACCACAGCGGCGCAGATAGAAGCGGGGCCTTTTCACATTCATCGCATTGGTTTTCCGAATCAACTGAATGCATTTGCGCGTTATGCTTCTTGGGTTGAGTTTTTGCGGGATAAATGGTGATGGGGGTAAGTTTGCTGTATTTGGATCTTCTTGTTAAAGCAAAATCTCCGCACAGCTAGTTATAATTGCTGCGTAAAATTATTTTGCTTCTTCATCTTGGTGGTGACTGGAGTCAGCATTTTTTGGTTGTTTGCCGAGGAATTCCTCAAACCAATATTTTTTCACCCCAACAGCCGAAGGCTTTATGATGTCTTTTTCAATGTGCCAGGGGTGGCGTTGCCACCCTTCAAATGTAAATCCAGCGAGCGTTAGCGAGTCGTCTTCAGTAAGACGATTACAGATCCAGTCATAAGCGACCATGCCGGTACTGGGCATAGAATTACTTTCCATGCCTAGAAGGCGCATTTTTTTTTCGAGTGACGATGAGGCAGAGTATGACATCAACTCAATTCGCCAGTCGCGTCCGAGTTCTTTCCAGTCATTTGATGGAGTGAAAGACTGCGAATCAGTTTCTAATTTCGCCAATTGCAAGTAGCGTTTGAGTCTATAAAAATTGGGATTCCGAGCCAGGATTACAACTGGATTCTGTAGCCAACCCCTATTGCGATGCTCACGAATTTGCGTGGTCCATTTAACTAGTGGTCGACCCGTATTGGTGCCGAATACGTACTGTGAGGGAAAAGGGGACAATGTTTCCGCGTGTATGCAGCTATTCATCTGGATGATAATGTCGGACTTAATCGCTAATGCCTGCAAGTCATCGTGAGGTGCGTTTCCAACTAAAAGATAATGCATTTAAATACCTAAAATTTAATTTGGTTGCTGAGTTCAGGGTTTTTGGTCGGTTATGGGGCTCTTCATTGTGACTATTGTTGTATATGGCTAAGCTCCAGAAGTGTTTTAATTTGTTGTGTATTTAGCGATTGTGCGCAGGCGCTAAAGTTATTTGTATTGTAAATGAAAGTTTTTTCGTTGGCACTGTTTGAGTTGCCTTTTACTAGCAGCCCCTCGGTATAATGTTGATTGCTGCATGTAGCTTGGCTCGCGGGGGCAGAGCCCGCCATGTCTTGCCGACTGTTTGGTTATGGTAGAGCGATGTCGGCTGTATAAGCCGGAAAGACTTTCGATATTGCGGTTGGGGCTGGCAGAGAACCCTATGCAGCTTACTAATACTCCTCACACGAATTAATTCATTATGAGTAACGCTAGCCAGCACCGACTAAAATCAGCCAAACAACGCAAGGGTGAAATTGCTCGGCAATTTAAATCTGTTGTGGCAGGCTCCAACGAACATACGGAATTGTTAGCCAGTATGCGAGCTATCACAGACGAAATTAAAGGCTTGGAGTTGCAGTTAGCGGCCGCGGTTGCTCAGCCTTCTGCCACCGTGGCTTCGACGGCATTGGCTTCTGCCCCCGTCTATACCATAGATCCAAACAAAAGATGGTGTAAGCCGTTTGACATGAGAGAATTGGCACAAAGCGAAATGCCGCTGTGGGACGCTTTTTTGCAGAACCAAGAAGGGCTATCCGTTTATTGCCGCCCTATATGGCGGCGGTTGATCGGCGATGTTTTCGGCCATGAGCATGGAGTATTTGCCGCCTTATCCGCAGAAGGGGATATTTTAGGCGGAATTCCACTGGTGTATTTCAACAGCCGTTTGTTTGGGCGCTTTGCGGTTTCATTGCCGTATTTTAATTATGGCGGTGTAATTGCACATTGGTTTGATGTGGCTGCAACATTGGTTGATGGGGTAGGTCAGCTGTGTGGGGGTAGAGACCTGGCGCATATTGAGGTGCGTACCCTGCAGCCAGCCTTGGGCGTTAATGTTAGCTGTAAAAAGGTGTCTATGATTTTGGCGCTACCCAAAACCCTAGAAGGTTTAGATGAGCAGTTGGGTGCGAAGGTGCGTGCTCAGTACAAAAAAGCCTTAAGCTATTCGCCGGAATTTAAGCTGGGCAAAGTGGAATTGCTAAATGATTTCTATCAGGTATTTGCGGAAAATATGCGGGATTTGGGCACGCCGGTATACAGTAAAAAATGGTTTGCGGCCATTTTGCATGCACCTGAAATAGACGCGCATCTGGCCTTAGTTTACATGGCGGGCAAACCAGTATCCGCTGGGTTTTTAGTGGGCCACAACGGCATGTTGGAAATTCCCTGGGCGTCGACGTTGAAGAGTGCCAATATTAAGAATGCCAATATGTGGATGTATCGGCAAATACTGGGTTATGCCATTGCCCAAGGGTTTGGTTTTTTTGATTTTGGGCGTTCCACCAAAGATGCCGGCACCTATAAATTCAAAAAGCAATGGGGAGCCGAACCGGTAGAGCATTACTGGTATTACGCGCTGCCACCCGGCGGCCAGATGCCGGGGTTGAACCCAGATAACCCCAAATTCAAGTTAGTTATTGCCATCTGGCAGAGGCTGCCCGTGTGGCTAACTAAACTTATAGGCCCCGCAATTATTCGCCATGTGCCTTAGGTGCGACGGTTGCTTCTGGCTTGCGCAGCCAAGCACGCATGGGTTTATAGACGGTTTTGTAGCAGCGAGATAAGAGTTTAAGCCATGGGCTGCGTATTAAGGTGACGGTGACGAGCTGCATGGAATCTGTGGCGAATTGTTTTTTGTAATCCGCGGCGCGCCCAATGCCGGCCATAAAGTCGTAGGCGTGCAGTTGCGGATTGTTAAACGCCGCCTCAATTTTGTAACCGAAATGCAGTGTGCCTAGGGATATTTTGCTGTCTATATTTTCTGAAAAGCCCGACTGCAAATTGTACACGCGGCCATTGATGTGCAAATCTAACACGGCGGCTACCGGTTTTTCGTTTAAGCACAGCAGCGACAAATCTACAGAATGCCCCGCATCAACTAGCGCTGGCAGCAGCGCTTCAATAAACTGCTTATTGCGCCCTGTGTAGAGTGGCTTTTGCCAGCGCTGTTGGTGGAATTCATTTATCACGTCTAAGAAGTAATTAAAATTTGGCCAGCAGTTAATTAGGCTAATGGTGCCAAGTTTTTCAAAATTTTTACGGCGATTAAATAATTGCAAACGGGAGTTTTTGCCCAGATGTTGTAAATATTCAGCAAAGTCACCGCTGCGGGTATTCACACTGTAGGCGGTTGAATTATTTTGCTCTACTAACTCCCATCCTAGTGGCTGTACGGCGACTTTCAGCAAGGGGAGTTCGTTGGAATTCTTAGGTATATCGGGTAGCCAAAGTTGGTCCCAGCGTTGGCTTTGCGCGTCGCGTAAAAATTCGGTAATAGCCTGGGCCGAGTTGTCAGGCTGCTGGGCGAAAAAAAGATATTCGCTGCGCAGGCTGGGAATTGCTGAAGTGGATACGCCCAGCGGTGCGGCAAGGGTAATGGGTAGGAATTTTTTGATGGTGCTGCGCGCCCGATAGATACCGGTGGCGGGCAGGGGCGCTAGACATTTTGTGTCGCCCCACGCGGCGCGCCAAGCGCTGATCCAGGGCGCTGAACCGAAAAACGCTTGGCGGAAGTGTTCCGTGTGTGGTGACATGTGCTGCGTGTTTCCTTGCATGCTGATAAAAATTCCCTCATGCCATAGTGAGCGCGAGACGGACTGCGTTTACTGGTGCCGGCAAATTCCGCATCTACTGTGCTACCCCGTTAAGCTAGGTCAAAATAGACAGCGGCTTAGTGGTAGATAAATTTTCCGGCTTAAGGAATGGTGAATTGCCTAGCCGATGCCAATAGGTGTTCCTCGGCGCTTGTGCAGTCCGCGTCGCACTTGGCTTGTAAGGTCACCAGAACCATGCGAGTCTCGCCGTGGAGTGTGGCCGGCACTTGCCAGAGTTTAGCTTGCCAAAATGACGCGAGGATTTGATCGCCCACTTGGTACCACTGGAGCTGGACCACCTCTCGCTGGGATAACTTGTCACGTAAATGGCTATAGGTGGCCGCATGCCCTAGGCCCACGGCGGTGTGCTGGTTGGAAGCTGCCCACTGTTCTGGGTTGTAGCCGCGCCCTATAAACGGCACTAGTTTGTCGGTGGCAGACTGGCGAACGTATTGGTTGGCCTGCCAATACACTTGATTGAGCGAGTCCAAGCCAGCTTCGCTTTTACCCAGTGTTTCTAACACCAAAGGCATGGGCATTTGCGTTATGGATTGGGTTTGTAGGCGGGAGTCAAGAAAATTCTGTGCAGGCTTGGGGTGGGGTGTTAAATCCACCATGGCAAGTATTAAGGGGCCAGCCGCTAAGCACACTAAGCCCGCTAGCACTCGGGTGAGCGGTGGTTGCGGCGCATTGATGGCGGGCGAAACAATTCGACCAAGTGGAGCAAAATACATGGGTACGGCCATCAATACGGCGAACAATATCCAGCCGAAGGTTTCATGGTCCTGCACCAACGAGGTTTGCATCTCCGTGAAATACCCCGCCATGACGATGATAAAAATTCGCAGCCAATTGGCTATCAGCCCTAACATGAGGGCGACAAGGAGTGTTAGGGCAAAAGCCCTAGGCCGGTAATGATTGAAACAGGCCTGTAGGTGGCCGATGGCCAGCCCGATAACCAAATAACGCCCGCCGGAACAGCCGTCGGCTATCACAATATGGCCGTAGGGTAGGAAGATACTAGTACCGTCTATAAACGCCGGTATATTCACCAGCTTAACCATAGCACCCACCGCCAAACCGCTAAGCGTGACCAGAATGTTGGTAAGGTCGCCCCACACGCTGGTGGCGTAAATAGGTAGGGCAAGAATGGGCACTTGTAGCAACGCACAGCGCCAGCCGAATACGGTGGCAAACACTAGGGCGCAGATGCCAATGAGGATTAGTTGTGCGAGTACGGCAATTTGTACTAATTGCAGCCCCATCCACAGTAATGAAGCGGTTACCAGCATTGGGGCGCTTAGCCAAGGCCATTTGCTTTGTACAGCGGCCCAAGGCTGGGAGCGCCAGATCAAATAGACATAGGTGCCAATAATTAGCCAGCCGTGAGACAAGCCTTCGTCCCAGCGCACCCAATAAGCCGCCAGCGGGCGCAAAGTGGGCAAATACAGCAGGCCCAGCGCGGCTAGCAGCACCAACGGAAGGTTGCGGTAGAGCAACGCTATAATTTTGGCCTGGGCTGATTGGGTCATGGGTTAAGGGTACGCAATTGAGTGAGGAAGGACGCGTGTTTGGTTGAATGTAAACGCCAGTCGTTTGCCTTAGCAAAAAAACTGTACCGAATGCAGAGCACCCTAGCCCAAAGTGAGCAGGCTAGGGGGGTGACAGGTAGAACAGTTTAAGGTTCTACCCTTCGTGCTTAAAAGCCTTTTACTTGGCAACCTTTTAACCCGTAGTAAACGATATACAGATAGCAAGGCACAGCCACTAAAAACGATAGTTGCAGACCAGCAGCATCGGCTACGACGCCTTGCAGGAGTGGGACCAATGCTCCACCCAAGATTGCCATACACAAAATGCCCGAGCCTTGAGATGTGTGACGCCCCAAATGCTGTACCGCAAGGCTGAAAATAGTGGGGAACATGATCGAGTTGAATAGGCCCACGCTCAAAATAGCATACATGGCAGTTTCGCCAGTTGTCATGATGGCTACCGACACTAACAGCACTACCGCCACAGCGTTGAAGGCTAGCACTTTGCCCCCTGCAATTTTTTGCATTACCGCTGCGCCAATGAATCGGCCCACCATGGCGCCGCCCCAATAAAAGCTGGTATACCAAGCAGCATCTTGCGCGGTCAGGCCGGCGATTTCGGGCATTTGCATAAAATTAACTAACACGCTGCCTATGGAAACTTCGCCACCCACATACATAAAAATGCCCACTGCACCCAACACCAGATGTGAGTAGCTCCAAGCCGAACCATGGGTATCGCCAGTCATCACTGGTAGGCTGTCATCAATAATTTTAGGTAATTTCAAAAAGGCGAAAATAACCGCCAGTAGCAACAGCGCTGAGGCTAGATACAGGTAGGGAACTTGAACGGAAGAGGCTTCTTGGGCTTTTAATTCGTCGCCGGTGAGGCCTACGGAAACCGCACCTAAAATCAAAGCACCGCCGATAAGTGGTGCGATGGTAGTGCCTAATGAATTCAGTGCTTGGGTGGCGGTTAAACGGCTGGGGGCTGTTGCTGGGGCACCTAAAATAGCCACATATGGGTTAGCGGATACCTGCAAAATGGTGATGCCCGACGCCAGCACAAATAAAGCCCCTAAAAACAGTGGGTACAAGCGCATGCCGGCGGCGGGGTAAAACAGCGCGCAACCCACGGCCGCAATTACCAAGCCGATGACAATACCGGATTTATAACCCACCTTCTTCACCAGCAGGCCAGCCGGCACAGAAACCACAAAATAGGCTCCAAAAAAGCAAAATTGGATCAGCATGGCTTGGGTGAAAGTAAGATCAAACACCTGTTTTAGATGGGGGATCAAAATATCGTTTAATGCGGTAAGGAAGCCCCACATGAAAAAGAGCGACGACAACGATATTAAGGCAAACCGATAATTTTGCCCGTTGGTGTTGGATGAAGGGTTTGTGGCGCTGCTGCTGGTACTCGCAGCGGTTGAAAATCCAGCCATAATTTAGCCTCTTTAATTATTGATTTTGTAGGACAACCCAAGCGGCCGCGGCATACAAGGGAGCAAAGTGCATCGGCACTCCGGCGTCAGCCGAAGGGCGGCTATTATGCGCGTAACCTTGGCTGGGAGCTAGCTGGGCGCTTGGATCTTAATGGATAAATTGAACCTAGAAAGTGCAGTGGGTGGCAACATCTCCACACCCACTAGGCCTGTACGGGGGGCAATGTCATTAAGTTAAAAGGGTTGCGAGCTATTTTTCAGGTAATTTTCTCTTGTCTAGAAATCCCTCCCAAGCCCTCCCTTTTTCAAAGGGAGGGGTTGCGCCTTACTTTGCAGCAAGAAGGGAGTCATCCCCCCTTTGTAAAAGGGGCTAGGGGGATTTAGGTTTTTTCATTCTTGCCCTCCTGCGCCGCTCTATCTCCTGTCCATGCGGCGCCTAGCAAAAGTTAAATTTGGCGAATAGCCAAGCTGTTCGCTAAATTTAACTTTCACTCATCACCCCAATGGGCTGCACAGCTTTTGTGCGCCCAACTGAGGTTTCAAGTTTAAAAGGCAAAATCCTTTACCTAATGACATTGGCACGGGGGGCGGCACCGCAGTGGGCGCCCAGCTGAATTTTCTCGATTGAATTTTACGGCCGACGTGTTTCGGAAAAACTCAATCGGCTTGGGCTGGATTGCCTCCATTCAACTCGCCCATTGCACTTCGCCCCTTAGGCTGTTTTGGCAAATGGGTATTGCACTACACATAGCAACCCGCGCAATGCCCCGACGCCCATGCCCACTGGAAGTTATACCCTCCCAAATGACCGGTCACGTCCAGCACCTCGCCAATAAAATACAGCCCCGGTTGCTTTTTACTTTCGAACGTTTTGGAGGACACATCATTGGTGTCCACACCGCCCCGCGTAACCTCGGCGGTGCGATAGCCTTCGGTACTGGCAGGGGTTAGGCTCCAGTGGTGAAATTGCTCGCTAAGCCGTGTAATTTCCGCATTGCTGAAATCCAGCACAGGTTTAGCATTGACGGCGTCCTGCAACCACACCTCCAGCAACCGCTTGGGTAAATAGTCGGCCAGGGCGTTTTTTAAGCTCTGTTTGTTGTTGAGCTGCCGCCACTGGGCAAACAGGCTCATGAGTGTTTGGTTGGGCAACAGATTGATGTGGATGGGCATGCCGGCGTGCCAGTAGTTCGAAATCTGCAAAATAGCCGGGCCGCTTAAACCGCGATGGGTGAAAAGTATGGGGTCCTTAAATTGTTTGCCATTACAGTTCACCTCCGCCAAACAGCTGATGCCCGACAGTGTTTGCCACGCCGTTTGTTCGGGGCCGGTTAGCACAAAGGGCACCAGCGCCGCGTCCAGTGCCGTGACGCCCATGCCGAATTGCGCCGCAATTTCGTAGCCCACACCCGTAGCGCCCATGCTAGGAATGGATTTGCCGCCAGTGGCGACCACCAGCGAAGCGGCCTGAAACCGGCCTAGGCTGGTGTGGCAGGTAAAACGCAGGCCTGCGCTAGTGGGCTGGGCATGGGGCACAATGTTTTGGAGGTTACAGTCAGTGAATATGGCCACGCCGTAAGTGGCGCAGAGGGATTCCAACATCTGCAAAATGTCTTTGGCCTTGTGGGTGCAAAACAGTTGGCCTTGGGATTTTTCGTGGTAGGCAATGTTATGTTGCTCCACCAATGCGATAAAGTCCTGCTGGGTAAACCGCTTCAGGGCCGATTTGCAAAAATGCGGGTTGGCCGAAAGGTAGTGGCTGGGGTGGATGTCGAGGTTGGTGAAATTGCAGCGTCCGCCGCCGGACATCAGAATTTTTTTACCAATTTTATTGGCGTGATCCAACACCGCCACACGGCGGCCGCGGGCCGCAGCGGTCCACGCACACATCAATCCAGCAGCACCGCCGCCGAGTATCACCACATCAAAATCAAACTCACTGGACAAACCTAGGGCCTTTGGGTGCAAATAGATTGGGCGGGCATTATCACCATTTACCGCTGTACAGTGTTAGCCGCCCCGCAACCTGGGCCGTTTTTGAATGAGAGAATTTATGGCAACCACCTATTTTGTAACCGGCACAGACACCAACGTCGGTAAAACCCTGGTCACGGCGGCCCTGTTATTAAAAGCGCGGCAGGCCGGCAAAACCACCCTCGGTCTAAAACCCATAGCGGCCGGCGCCGAAATGACCGAGGCCGGCCTGCGCAATGCCGACGCACTTTTGTTGCGCGAATACAGCAGCGTGCAAATTCCCTATGCCCAAACCAACCCCGTGTGTCTAGCTGAACCTATTGCCCCGCACATCGCCGCGGCCCGCACCGGCCAGCGCTTGAGCCTAGATCGGCTGGAAGGTTTTGTGCGCGGCGCCTTAATGCAACGGGCAGATTTGCGTTTAATAGAAGGCGCCGGCGGTTGGCGTCTGCCCCTCAGCGAGCGTGAAAACCTAAGCGATTTATCCAAACGCCTAGAACTACCCGTAATTTTGGTAGTGGGCTTGCGCTTAGGCTGCTTGAATCACGCCCTATTAACGGCAGAAGCCATTATTAGTGATGGCTTGAAGCTGGCAGGTTGGGTGGCCAGTAGCCTAGAGCCAGACCTAGCCGCCGAAGCGGAAATAATTGCTACCTTACAGTATCGTTTGCCCGCACCTTGTATTGGGCATGTGCCTTGGTTGGAGCAGCCTAGTGCGGAGGGCGTGGCGGCTTATTTGAATTTAGGGGGGGTGGTGGGGTAGTGGGTTTGTTTTTTGGGTGGTAGGGAAGGTTGGTTGGGGTGCATGGGTGTTGTTCCGATTTTCTAGGTTTTAAAGGTTGAAGTTTCCGCTTATTATCCGTGAGTTCTGAGGTCGCTGCTACGCATGGCTTACAAGCGCGGGGTGGCTGTCGCGGCTTCAGGTGATAGGAGAACGATCAATATATGAAGCTACGGACTTGTCCGTTTAATAAACCGTTTGGGATAATTATGTCTTCGAGCAATAATTCTTCAATAAAATGTGGCGCTCATGGCATGGTTAATTCAGCCGTTATTTGCTGCCACCTGCGCCATAAAACTGATCGAGTTCTTGGTTTTGTTGAAAACAGTTCGACGCCAGGAGACTTGCAGGCTTGGTGCGGCGCTTGCGAGGAGTTCTTTCTGAAAGAAGGGGAAATGACTCCGGCATTCAGTGAATTCAACAATTTCGGACTTGTTTGTGAATTTTGCTATGCAAATATCAAGCGTCAGCATTCGGAAATTCCCTAAGGAGTAATGTCACTAAGTTAAGCGCAAAGCTGATTTTTCGAGTGATTTTTAGCCCTTATTTCGCCCTCCTGGGCGAGTTACTTTTTCTTTGCGTGGCCAAAGAAAAAGTAACCAAA
>CAMCXE010000039.1 GCA_945882995.1 Thalassocella blandensis
CCTGCATCCATGCAGTCGTCGGCTTTGGCCTCCTGCGTCGCTCTACCTCCTGCATCCATGCAGTCGTGCGTTGCTCTAATTCGCCGCATCCATGCGGCTCCTGTCCATTTGCCCCTCAAAATCACCTCTCCACTCGGCCAAAAAACGTGCTGGTCCCGCTTCGGCGGGATCGTGGTTGTAAACGTAGAAAAAATGTTGAAAAGGCTAAAAGCCTTAACTTAATGGCATTGCCTCCCAGCCTCCCCCCTCAGAAAGGAGGAGGGGCAAAAAGCCCGCAAACCGCGCCCCGACTATTTTTTACAGATAATATCTGCCTTGTCATCCACATCGGGTTTTATTTGAATATTCGAAAACGAAAATTTAAATGGCCCTGCAGTGGATAGGGAAAACCCCTCGATCACCGAGAAAAACTGCGAACTGTTTTTGGTGAAACATGACAGATCCACGCTGAGCGTTTTCCAGTCATCCGGTGGTAATTTATTCAGCGCCGCTTGAATATCCACGCCTTTTGTGGAGTTTGCCGTGCATTCATCCGTACAGCCAAAGCCCAAATAAACCGGTTTGGTAGGTGCCCGAGACACTTTTAATTCTAGGCTGATAACGCCGTGCTCCATATACCGCGTAAAGTTTTGCGGTTGTCCGGTGCGCAGTGCCAGTGTGCTGGCTTGTTTGCCTTGCCAAATCACTTCCCTTGCGTCGCCCTGCACGCGGCGGTCGATGTCTTTTATACTCAGATTTTGTTGATCGCTAAGCTGAAATTCCCAGGGCGCCATTGCTTTGCGATGAAATAAATTCAGCGCAAACATTTGTTGCGAGGTACTTGAGCCTTGTTCGTGTAATGGATAGGTGAGCGTGTCGCTGTCTTTGTAGGTCATGCCGAAGTCGTAGGCAAACAATGGATCGTACTTTGCGTCGCCGACATTTAACGTCAGTTGTTCAACCGTTTTTGGCCAAGAGAAGGGCAGCTTGCCTTTAAAGTCATTTTTTACGGCGCCATTTTTATCAGTGAATATTACGTCGGCAATGCCACCGCCTTCGGTGCCGGGTAACCAAGCTACGACAAACGCATCGCTGGCATTTAATTCTTTATTAGCCCATAGCGGTCTGCCGGTCAAAAATACGGAAACCACAGGAATCCCTTGCGCCTGTAATTTTTTTAATTGTTTAAGATCTTCTTTGCCGGGGAATTGATATTCAAGCTGTGCAATATCGCCAACGCCTTCGGCGTAAGGGTCTTCACCGTAAACAAAAATCGCTACGTCCGGTTTGGTTTTATAGTCGCCGGTTTCGCTGTATTGCACGCTCCCGCCTGCGGCATCCACCGTTTGTTTAATGCCCGCTAAAATGGATGTGGCGCCAGGGAAATCGGAATTTTTATTGTCCGCGCCTTGCCAAGTTATGGTCCAGCCGCCGGTTTGTTTGCCAATATTGTCCGCTCCATTGCCCATCACTAAATAATGGCGGCTGGGCGATAGGGGTAGCAAGTGGGATTTGTTTTTGAGGAGTACTAAGGATTCGCTCACCGCTTGACGCGCAACGGCGCGGTGGCTAGCAGAGCCTAACAGCGTTGTGTCGGCTGCGTGTGGGCGCGCGGATGGGCGCACGCCATCAAATAATCCCGCGCGCATTTTTACCCGCAAAATTCGCGTCACTGCATCATCTATCCGCGCCAGCGGAATGTCACCGGCTTTTACTTGCGCCAGTGTATTGTTGTACAGCTCTATAGCATTTTTTGGCACTAAAAAAATGTCCATACCGGCATTTACTGCCGCTGCGCAACTTTTGTTACTGCAGCTGGGAACCTGCCCGTGTCCATTCCAATCGCCTACAATTACCCCATCAAAACCCATACGATTTTTTAATACATCGGTGAGCAAATATTTATGGCCGTGTAATTTGGTGCCCTGCCAACTATTGAACGAAGCCATAATAGTTTGTGTGCCGGCTTCAATGGCGGACACATAACCCTGTGCATGAATATCAAAAAGTTCCTGCTCGTTGACTAGCGTGTTGCCTTGGTCCACACCTTTATCCGTTCCGCCATCGCCTAAAAAATGTTTTGCCGTCGCTATAACGTGATCACCGTTTAAAAAATCTTTACCCCAAGTGCCTTGTAAGCCCTCAACCATTTGCCCCGCGTAGGCTTTTACTAGCGCTGGGTTTTCCGAGTAGCTTTCATAAGCGCGGCCCCAGTGGTCGTTTCGCGCTACGGCTAGGGTGGGGGCAAAGGCGGCGTCAATGCCCGTGGTGCGCACTTCTAAAGCCGTGGCTTGCCCAATCTGTTTGATCAATGCTGGGTTGCGCATAGCGCCCAGGGCACTGTTATGCGGGAAAATGGTGGCACCAATCACATTGTTAAGGCCGTGCACCGCATCTGATTCCCACATGGTGGGGATGTCACTGCCATCCTGCGAGGCATCAACAGAGGCATCATAGAATTTATCGGCCATTGCCACCCAGCTAGCCAAAGGCGCGCGTTTATTCATATCTGGGTAGGCGTCGCCGCCGGTTTGATAGGAGCCAAAACCGTATTTGCGCATTTCTTCCACTGTGACCCAGCGAATGTCGGGCTGCATCATCTGCGCAACTTTTTGTTCAAGCGTCATCTTGGCCACCATGGCGGCAATCGCTTTTTCTTGTTTGGGATTTTTAGGGACTTTGCTGGTGATTTTCGGCCAGATTTTTAGCGATTCGGGCATGACGGCGGCGGTTGTGGGCGCCTTTTCGGTATGCGAACAGCCCGCAAGCAGGGTAAAAGCGGCGCTGGCGGCACCAAGTTTTAGGGCGCGTAGGCGCATGGCGGAACGGCTGGTCATGGGGAAAACCTCAGTATTTGTTTTTATGGTTGTGGTCCGGGTGGCGCCGCTCGGGAATCTGGGCACCGAGGGTCGCACATTCTAACGGGCAAACCCCGCTCAAGGCCATTGATCGTGTTAGCCGCCGAGTGTAGCCGCTGTGCGGCACAGTCGCCATGCACGGGCATGTAATGTCTGGTGAATGTTCTTAAACCTAGAAGCCTAAGTTGGATCACCAAAATCTGCGCAGCCCCTTGGCGCGCCTAGCAAAATTTAACTTTCACTAATCACACCAATGGATTCCACAGCTTTCCGGCGCTCAAAAGAGGTTTCTAGGTTAAACGGAGGTTTTAGCCTGCCGTGTTGGAGGCCGGTAGCTCGCGCTCCAATTTGGCGATTAACCTAGTAAGGTCGGTACCGAAGTTCGCCTTTTGGTAGCGGAGATTGGTGGCTTGCGGATCAATGCCGGTGCGTGTGGTTTTGTGGAGTGTTTTGTCGAGCAATGCGTTGGCGCAAAAGACCTCAAACGAGCGCTTGGCGAGGCGCGTTTCCACTAGGGTGGTGAGGTCTGCTAAGCAGGCATAGGTGGCTGGGTGATGGTGTGCGAGTTGGTCCGTTTCAACAATAGTTGCTCCGTTGGTGAGGCCGGCGCAGGTGGCGCGTAGCTCAGTGCCCAGTTCCATCGGCAGATACAGGGTTGCGATGGGTGCGAAGCGTTGCAGGCTGCTGCTCAGGTCTTCGGCGTTGATGTTGGCGTTAATCTCGATTAAGCAATTCTGCTGGCAATGTACCCACAGCAGGCGTGGTTTGCGCAGTATGGTTAATGGGTAAACTGCAATGGCTGCTTGGTGGGTGTGCGGGTAGCTGCGCATTTGAAATTGGTGAAGTTTCGCCACGTAGGTGTTGTTAAAAATATTGCGGATTGTTTTTTCGTCTACACCCAAAACCTTGGCCAAGTGGGCAAAGGGCATTGACAGCGATGACTTCCACACCTTTTGCACCAGTCGTGTGGTGGCGCGATGCCGTTCCGAGATGTGCGCAATCGGCTGGTTAAACGTTACGCCGCAGTGGTTGCAGCGTAAGCGTCGCCGGCGGATGTCTAGCATGACGGCTTTGTTGTTTATCGGTAAATCGCGAATTCTCAGGTTCAATTGGCCGTAGCCAACGACTTTCTTGGAGCGGCACACCGGACAACCCTGCGGCAGGCCTTCGGTTTCAAGCCCGATCACAATACCGCTGGGGGTTTCGGTCATATGCCGCAGGCGCATCTCGCCCAGCGGTAGCGACCAGTAGTCTAAGGAGTTGGACATGTGGCATTGGCTCCGGTGCCTGTTGAGTATTATGAAGGAACTTTTTGTGTATTTTTTTGCGGAGGTTCGCAGGGTCTACAGACACAATTTGCATTAATTATGAACATTTTTCCTATAAATGTGTTTGTGTGCTGGGCGCCTTTCTGTAAAAAATCCATAATTAATTCCTCTAAGTGGCGCAACCCAGCGGCTGTTCTCATGCATTCCGCCTGTGCTAGGCTTGTTCATGCGATGTTGGTGGGCCTTGGCGTCTCCCCCTCACTTTCTTTTCACTTTGGTTTACTGCAATAAAAGGTGCTAACCCTATGCAACACTTTCGTTGGTCGTTCATTGTTACCGTAGTTTTACTCGGAGTTTCTGCTTGGTGGGGGTATAGCAACGGCGGCCTAGCCGGAGCGGTGCAGGCCCTGTTAATTGCCAGCATTCTAGCCGTGTTGGAAATCTCCCTGTCCTTTGATAACGCGGTGGTCAACGCCTCGGTGTTGCGCAATTGGGATGAGTTTTGGCAAAAACTCTTTTTGGGTTTGGGCATTATTATCGCCGTGTTTGGTATGCGCTTGGTGTTTCCCATTGTGATCGTCGCCGTAGTGACCGACATGGGCCCCATCGAGGTAATGCGCATGGCGCTGGAGCAGCCCGACGAATACGCCCGACAGCTAACAGACAATCATGCGGTTGTTGCGTCGTTTGGCGGTTCGTTCTTATTGCTGGTATTCCTTAATTTCCTGTTTGATCAAGACAAAGAATTGCATTGGCTAGGCGTAATTGAAGAAAAACTAGGCAAACACGGCAGCGAGGGGTTGTCCACCTTAATTGCGCTATTGGCGGTCTACGGTGCTAGCAAAATGGCGTCCATTGACGATCAGCATGCGGTACTGCTGGCGGGCCTCGGCGGTGTGATTATCTATTTGTCGGTTAGCTTTCTGAGCGGATTGCTGGAAACCGAAGCGGGCGACCCGGCCTTGTCGAATGTGGTGCAGAGGGGCAGTATCGGTGGATTTCTCTATTTGGAAGTGCTGGATGCCTCCTTCAGCTTCGATGGCGTCATCGGCGCCTTCGCCATTACTAGTGACGTTGTGATTATTATGACTGGCCTCGCCATAGGTGCTATGTTTGTGCGTTCCATGACAATTTTCTTGGTGCGCAAAGGCACCCTAGAGCAGTACGTTTATTTGGAGCATGGCGCGCACTATGCCATTGCTATCTTGGCTGTCATCATGTTGGCCAGCGTTAAATTTCATGTGCCTGAATGGATTACAGGGCTTTCCGGCGTGGCATTTATTGGTTTGTCGCTGTGGTCTTCTGTTCGCTACAAGCGTTTACAGGCAAAAGGCTAGAGCTGGCCGGTACAAGGATAAAATTCCATGGCCATTAGTTTGCAAAAAGGTGCCAATTTAAATCTGTCGAAAAAGGCCCCAGGCATGCAGCAGCTGTTTCTGGGTCTTGGCTGGGATATTCGCAGCGACGCAGGGCCTGACTTTGATTTGGATGCCAGTTTGCTGATGCTTGCCGACAACGGGCTGGTGCGCAGCGACGCCGATTTTATTTATTACGGGCATATGCGGTCAGACTGTGGGGCTGTTGAACATAGCGGCGACAATCGTACCGGTGTCGGTGAAGGTGACGACGAGGTATTGTTTATCAATCTCGAAGTGCTACCCTCTGAGATCAGTCGCTTAGTGGTGGCGGTAACCATCCACGAGGCGGATGCTCGGCAGCAGGATTTCGGTATGATCGAGTCGGCGTTCATTCGGTTGGTCAGTTCCGAAACCGGCGCGGAGATGATCCGCTTCGATTTGACCACGGATTTTTCGGCTGAAACAGCGGTGATATTTGCCGAGCTGTCCCGCTGGGGCGCTGGCTGGAAGTTTAAAGCCGTGGGCCTGGGTTATACCGGCGGCTTGCGGGCGCTTGCGGCGCAGCACGGTGTAGCTGTGCAGTAATCTGGTGGAGGGGATTCAACAGGGATGTAGAACAACATAGTTAATTAACCTTTTAACACTCAACAAGCGGAGAACGTTTTATGGCAATTAGTTTACAAAAAGGCGGCAACGTCAACCTGAGTAAAGAAGCACCAGGCTTGACCAAAGTGATCATTGGCTTGGGTTGGGACCCTCGTGCCACCGATGGTGCCGCGTTTGACTTGGACGGCAGCGCCTATTTACTGAAAGCGGACGGCAAAGTGCGAGCCGACGCCGACTTTATCTTTTACAACAATTTGAAATCCACCGATGGTTCGGTGACGCACTTGGGCGACAACACTACAGGTGCTGGCGAAGGTGACGACGAAAAACTCACCGTTGACTTAGCCAGTGTGCCCGCCGAAATTGAGCGTATTGCTGTGGCGGTTACCATTCACGACGCAGAAACCCGCCGCCAAAATTTTGGGCAGGTGGCCAAGGCGTATATTCGTTGCTTAAATGCCAATGGCGAAAAAGAAATCGCACGTTACGACCTTTCTGAAGACAGCTCCACTGAAACCGCCATGATTTTTGGCGAGTTGTACCGTGCCGGCAGCGAGTGGAAATTTAAAGCCGTGGGTCAGGGTTTTGCTGGTGGCCTTGGGCCATTGGCGCGCTCGTTTGGCGTTGATGCCTAAACCCTAATCGCGGAGTAGGGCGTTTTGTGGCCCGCTCCGCGTGTATTGTTCTGTCGAAATTAATATTGCCACGACTCTATTTAGAACTGTGGATACCTAGTCGCTGCCAGTGTTGTTAAAAGCTTTTTTGAAATTTATAGCGTCATGCCATAGGAATTATTTCCTGCTTGGCGTTGGTCCTAGCCAACAGCGTGGTCAGCGGGCTTTTTAGGTTCGCTAGGGCGAAATATTATGCCGGCAACACTGCGCACCATCATATTAGGCGTGCGATTGCTGAATTAATTGATGTGTTGACCGCAGAATCCCTCGGTGGATTCTAAAAGTGTGTTTTCGGTTTTTATAAACGGGAGATTTTTAACTATGCCAGTTTTTACATCCACCGGTGAGGTTGATCCTTTCGTGCATGTATCCCTGCACAAAGGCGAAAAAATTTATTGCGAATCGGGCGCCATGGTTATGATGGACGCGACTTTAGATTTAAAAGGAAAAATGACGGGTGGTTTAGGGGCGGCGGTCATGCGGCGCTTCACCAATGGCGAGTCACTGTTCCAGCAGCATATTGAAGCCGCGCGCGGCGATGGCGACTGCTTATTGTCCCCTGCACTGCCGGGTGCCGTGGAGGTGGTGGAGGTAGGTGCGCAGCAATATTTATTAAATGATGGCGCTTTTGTGGCGGCCACAGTCGGTGTGGATATGCGCGTGCGCACGCAGAGTATTGGTAATGCCCTATTTGCACAATCGGGTGGATTTTTTTTAATGGAGACCTCTGGTTCTGGCCAAGTGGTAGTCTCTGGATTGGGTACCTTATTTCACCTGAACGTAGAGCCAGGCAAGGATGTGATTATCGACAATGCCCATGTGGTCTGTTGGGATCGAAACTTGCATTATGAAATTTCCGTCACTACCGCCAGTTCGGGTACTGGCTTGGGCGGTATGCTTGGCAATTTGGTGAATAGCGCCACCAGTGGCGAAGGAGTTGTGCTGCGTTTTAAGGGCGCCGGTAAGGTGGTGCTCTGTTCACGCAATCGTGCATCCTTGGCGGCGCTATTTAAGCCGTAACGCTGGTGAACCTCGACATCTCAGTGGGATCACCGAAGCCTGCGCAATTTTTTGGTGCGAATGGCAAAAATTAGAAATGACACACCACCAAGCCGGTTGCTCGTGATGTCTGATTTTTGGCAAAGCGGCGCCTTTTTATTAACTTAATTTTTATTCAATCGTCTGCGGAGCAATGTATGTCAATTAATTTATCGAAGGGCCAAAAAATTTCCCTGGAAAAAGAAGCCGGTGGAAGCTTAACTAAAATCATTATGGGTTTGGGTTGGGATGTGGTGCAGTCAAAATCAAAAGGTTTTTTTGGTTTTGGTGCGTCCGCAACACCGCAAATCGACTTGGATGCATCTTGCCTGCTGTTCGATGAGAATGGCGGCCAGGCCGATGCTGTATGGTTTCGTCAGCTGACCTCGAAAGATGGTTCAATAGTGCACACGGGTGATAACCGCACTGGCGCTGGCGACGGCGACGATGAGCAAATTTGTGTGGATTTAAGTAAGGTGCCGGCAAGCATTAAGAGCTTGGTATTTACTGTGAACAGTTTCACCGGGCAAAATTTTTCACAAATAGAAAATGCCACTTGCCGCATTGTTAACGCTTCCAACGGTAGTGAAATTGCACGGTTCAATTTGTCCGCTCTGGGTTCTCACACCGCACAAATTATGGCTAAGGTATACCGCCACAACGGCGAGTGGAAAATGCACGCCATTGGCGACATTGGTTCTGGCCGTACGTTTCAAGAATTGATGCCACAAATTTTGCCGCATCTGTAGTAGAGGTTGTATGACGCGCGTTTGGTATAACAAAGCATTTTCCTCTGTGGCTACGGCCATCCGCCTCATTCGGGAAGCGGATGCCAGCGGTACCTATGAAATTTATTGCACCAATAGCAACACCCACTCGCCGGCGGTGCGCACAGCTCACCATTTTAGTGTCGAGCCCAGTGGTTTAAGCGAAGCGGCTTACGTGGACTGGTGTTTGGAATTTTGCCGGCAGCAACAGATAGACATATTTATTCCGGGCAAAGCGGCGGGGGCGATTGCTGGGCAGCACCCGCGTTTCCTTGCCGCGGGAACCCGCGTGCTGTCGGTGGCGTCCAGCGATGTTTTGGCCTTGTTACGCGATAAGGCGGCGTTTTATCAGGCGGTGGAATTGCCGCTTACGCCGCCGGCTGATTTTCGTGTGGTGCGAACCATTGAGCAATATGATGTCGCGTATGCCCAGCTGCGTGCACTTTACCCGCAGTTATGTATCAAGCCTGCCACGTCCGTTTTCGGCATTGGTTTTAGCGTGATTGATGAACAGCGTTCCACCACGCAATTACTGTTGGATGGCGTGGAGTACCACGTAAACGCCACAGCGTTGCGCGATGGGTTGGCGGCCATGGCTGAATTTCGCCCGTTGCTGCTGATGGAATATTTGCCTGGGCACGAATACAGCGTTGACTGTGTGGCGGATTTTGGTCGCTTGGTGTGCAGCGTGCCGCGCAAGAAATCGCTTGTGCAGGGGCATGGTCAAACCATCGAGTTGCATCCGGACATTGTGGAGAGCGTGCGCCAGCTGGCACACAGCTATCAATTAAACGGTGTTTTTAATGTGCAATTTCGTGAGGGCCTGCGCGGCCTGGGTTTATTGGAAATCAATCCGCGGATGTCCGGCGGCATAGGCATGGCCTGTTTGGCAGGGCCAAATTTACCTTACTGTGGCTTGGTGGGGTTTGATAAAGGCTACGCCGGTTTAGAGCTACCCGCTGTGCGTGAGGGGCTACATGTGTCGGAAATGGCCGTTGCGGTTGAAGTGCAATGAGTCACGAGACCAGTGCCGCACAGCACCTTCAAGTTGCACTGGCCACTGGACACCTAGCGTTGGACATTTACGCCGGCTCAGACTCGGTGGATGCTCTGCTGGGGTTTGCCTCCCGCGCCAATCGCAAACGCGGTTTTTTGTTTGTTAGCAAGGTGCTGGGCAAACATTGGCCGGCCACTCCTGCTGCCATGCGTCGAGTGCATGGAGCCTTGGCCGCGCAAGTGGCCGCTGCTGAACTGCCGCAACCCCTAGTGTTTATTGCCATGGCCGAAACCGCCATAGGCCTAGGGCAGGGTGTGTTTGAGGCATTTATGACGCAGCAGCCGCAAGCGCAAGCGCTGTTTTTGCATAGCACGCGTTATCACTTAGGTGCTTCCCCGTTACTGGAATTTGCCGAAGAGCACAGCCACGCGCCTCAACAGTATTTGCACCTACCGAGCGCGCCAGCACAACAGGCGTTAATGCTGGGTGCTCGCACCCTAGTGCTGGTAGACGATGAAGCCAGTACCGGCAAAACGTTTGTGAATTTGGCGCAGGCTTGTGGCGCCATTAATCCAGCGCTGAGTCATATCCATTTGGCTACCATCGCCAATTTTGTGGGGCGTAGTCAGGCGGCAGACCTCGCGCAGCGTTTCGGCTTGCCGGTAACCAGCAGCGCCTTGCTGCAAGGTGAATTCCGTTTTGCCGCCAATGACTTTGCGGTGGATGCGCCACCGGCTCAAGGTGTTGTGGCCGAGCACGAGAGCGGTGCCAGTGGTTTGTTCGGGCGCCTTGGGTTATTGCGCCCGCTACGCCTGTGCAGCCAACGCGTGGCGGCTATCAGTGCCAGCATTCCCTTGGGGGAGTCGGTGTTGGTACTGGGCACCGGTGAATTTATGCATATGGCCTTTTTGCTGGGCGCCGCCCTAGAGGCGCAGGGCCATGAGCCGCGCGTGCAATCGTCCACGCGCTCGCCCATTTTGACCGGCGGCGCCATTAGTTGCGGTATGCAGTTCGCCGACAATTACGGCGTGGGTATTGCCAATTACCTCTACAACGTAACGCCAGGGCAATATCAACATGTTTTGATCTGTCATGAGACGCCGCCGAATGCGGCGCTTTATGAATTCGCCCGTATCTTGGGCGGCCGGCTTTTGCATTTTTTAGCGGAGGATCACATTGAAGAAATTCCTGTTTGTGGATCTTGACGATACCCTCTTCCAAACCCCCGCAAAGTGTAAGCCAGCCGATGCACTCGTACCCGCCGCCTATTACGCCGACGGCAGCGTCTGCTCGTTTACCACCGCCGCGCAGCGCGCTTTGCTTGAAGGGTTTCAGGCACAGATGACGCTGATCCCCACCACTGCGCGCAGCCATGCGGCGCTAGAGCGCGTTGCCCTGCCGTTTAGCAGTTATGCCATCACCAATTTTGGCGGTTTAATCCTGCAACCTAACGGCGCACGCGACGAGCACTGGCACAGCCAGATGGGCGAAGCGCTGACCCCAATGGCCGCAGAGCTTCTGGGCGTTAAAGCGCGTATTGATGAATTTCAGCAGCAGCAGGGGTGGCCCGGGCGCGCTCGACTTATGGCAGAAGCTGGGCTGACGTTTTACGTGAACATTAAAGACCCCGAAAAAAACACCGCCCGCCTGGATATGCTGCAGCAACAAGTGGTAGAGCCCTGGCTGGCGGACCACGCCAGCGGGTTTTACCTGCACCGCAACGGCAACAACCTAGCGGTGTTGCCCCCAGTGCTGAACAAGGCGCGCGCTGTGGTTTATCTATGCACAACACTGCGCGCGCAGTATGGGGAAATTCTTACCTTTGGGTTGGGGGACAGCCACAGCGACGCACAGTTTATGACGGCTTGCGACTACGCCATTATTCCCAAGGGAAGCCAGCTCGCGGGCCTAGCGTTGGGCACACTATGACCCAATGGCCCAGCAATTTTTGCGGCAGCTACCGGCCAGAGGATGTGACCTTTTTGTTGAAGCTACAGCCGCGCCCCGAGTTTGTGGACTTGGCTCAGAAGGAGCACCTGATCCAAACGGGGCAGCGCCACTACGCTAGCATGTTGTCCCTTGAGTCTCCTCCCAGCGCCGACTACCAGCAGTTGTTCCACGCCGCCTGCACCGCCAATGGCCCGCAGATGGCCGCCGACTGTTTGCGGTTGGCGGCTATTATCGCCGCGCGTCGCCCCGCCGGCCCTATCACCCTGCTTTCCCTTGCCCGTGGCGGTACACCCATCGGCGTTATCCTCAAACACCTGTTGGTGCAGGTGTTTGCGCGCCAAGTTACCCATTATTCTTTATCTATTCTGCGCGACCGCGGAGTGGACGACGCGGCCTTGCGGTTTGTGCTTGCTGCTGGGCACACCCCAGAATCCTGTGTATTCGTGGATGGTTGGACCGGCAAGGGCGTTATCGCCCGCGAGCTGGCGAGCTCTGTGGCGGCATTTAATCGCCAACACCGCTGCACCTTGGATGCGGGGCTTTATGTATTAACGGATTTAGCCGGTGCTGCCAGTTGCGCCGCCTCCGCACAGGACTACCTCATCCCCTCGAGTATTTTGAATGCCACGGTGTCCGGCTTAATCAGCCGCTCGCTACTGCCTGAGGCTACCGAACCGGACGAGTTTCACGGCTGCTTTTATTATGCGGAGTATGAACCGGTAGATAAATCTAGGGCCTTTGTAGGGGAAATTCTGGCCAAGGCGTTTGAATTAGAGGGTAATGGCCAGTTACCCGCGGCAGCTCCCATTGATGCCCTCGCTCTCGCCCAGATATCCGCAGATTTCATTCAAATAGCCTTGGTGGACAATCAAATCACCGACCCCAATTTAATTAAGCCCGGCATTGGCGAAGCCACGCGGGTACTGCTGCGGCGGCTACCCAAAAAGTTGCTGCTGCGCGACCCCGCCGCGTCCGCCGTTGCCCACTTGGTGTTGTTGGCTGAACACAAACAGGTCCCCATTCAGGTGGACCCTAATTTGCCTTATCAGGCTGTATCAATTATCCGGAGTGCTCTTGATGGATAGGCCCCAAACCCTCGGCGCTTCGCTTTATGTGCCAGCCACCCACCTAAAATTGCAGCAGGTTATTGCCAGCGACTTCCGCTCGGTGATTATCTGTACGGAAGATGCCGTCGCCGAGCAGGAAATGGATTTCGCACTGGACAACTTACGTGGCGTGCTGGCAGGGCTGGCACAACGTCTCCATCATCAGCGTTTCGTGCGGGTGCGTAATCCTCAGGTGTTACAGCGGGTGTTAGCCATGCCCGGGGTGGAGCAACTCACCGGTTTTGTACTCCCCAAAGTCACCGCCGATAATTTTCCGGCCTATTTCGCCTTGCTACGCCATAGCACGCACCTACTAATGCCCACTATAGAAACCGCCGAAGCCTTTGACGACACGCAGATGATTCGCTTGCGCGACTGCCTGCTGGAACCTGAAGTACGCCCACGCATTCTCGCCCTGCGCATTGGCGGTAATGACCTGTTTGCTCTCCTGGGCATGCGCCGCCCACGTAACCTCAGCTTGTACCGCACGCCTTTAGGCTTGGTTATAGCGCGGCTGGTCTGTTGTTTTGGCTCCCATGGTTTTGGCTTAACGGCCCCGGCGTTTGAATATCTCGACAACCCCGCGCTACTGGCCGCCGAGCTAGCCGAAGACTTAGCACACGGCCTCGTGGGTAAAACCGCCATCCACCCCACCCAAATCCCGCTCATCGAGCAGCACTACCGAGTAACGCCCAACGACGTAGAAGTGGCCCAACGCATGATGGACCCAGGCTGCCCCGCCGTATTCAAAATGCACAACGCCATGTGCGAACTAGCCACCCATCGCGCTTGGGCGCAGGGCGTAATGGAGCGGGCGCAGGTGTTTGGCATCTCGCAGCCGGGGCCGCTTGGGGCCTAGGGGTTTTGAAATCTTGGGGCGTTGGGGGATTTAGTTCTAGTTCCCATGTCGCCAATTCCTGTAGGGACTAAGGTGCAGGGACATTCAGTTATTCCAGCGCGCGCCCTCGGGCGTCGACGCTTGCATGCGGCATGGCCGTTAGCAGCTAGCGCGGCTCGGTAGGCAAGGCTATCAGGGTACTTGAATGTACTAACTGCAATTTGTGAAAAGGGCCGCCGGCCTTACAGAAAAGGGGCTGTGGAATAGCATGAATTACGAAGGGATTTATGAACAACTGGTAACCGAGGTTGTAAAGAACGGTCTTAATCGGGATCGTTTCTACATCGGTGAGCGGCAGATGGAAACTGGAGAGGCGGCAATTTGGCTGTCTAGATTTCTCACTAAAGTTTTGGCCTATGCGGTTGATTCTATCCCCGCGGGCGCTCAGCGGCTAACGCAGCAAATTGAGCTAGCCAATGCGTTAACTCTATGGCTTAAAAATCACGTCAATGACGATGATTTTTTTAGTGAAAATCTATTGGACAATCAAGGCCGAATTCTTACCGCGATGTTTTCCAAAGAAAATCCGGTGGCGCTCGATTTAGCTCGTTATAGCGCCGATATTTTTCCGTTAACTGGTCTTACGCAAAGCGAGCTGTTTTGTGGCAGTAATGCCGGGCTATCGCTTGAGTCGGAATTGAAGCGTGAAATAGCCTCTGCCGATGAAATCTATTGGCTGGTGTCGTTTATCAAATGGGCTGGCATTCGCATATTCAAAGCCGAGCTGGAACATTTTGCGCGCATGGGGAAAAAGTTGAAGGTCATTACCACTTCCTATATGGGCGCTACAGATGCCAAAGCGGTTGAGTTTTTGGCTAGTCTACCCAATGTCGAGGTCAAGCTTAGCTACAATACTCAACGGGAAAGGCTGCACGCTAAATCCTACCTGTTTATGCGAAAAACGGGGTTCAACACAGGGTATATAGGGTCGTCAAACTTGTCGCATTCTGCGCTGACGACTGGCTTGGAATGGAATCTAAAAATTACCTCTAAAGAAATACCTCACATTATTGATAAATCCATTAGTACGTTCGAAACCTATTGGCGCTCAAGTGATTTTGAATTGTTTGATGGTGATAGTGCCAGCAAACTTAGGCTTGTTCAGGCTCTGAGTGAAGCCAGAGGCGGTTATGTCCCTGAAAGCGCTTTTCATTTTGACATCAAGCCATTCCCCCATCAGGTGGAAATATTGGATGTGCTGGAGTCGGAGCGGAGTTTGCACAATCGCTACCGTAATTTGGTGGTGGCAGCAACGGGCACCGGAAAAACCATCATTTCCGCCTTCGACTTTGCTCGGTATTATAAGAAGAATCCAGCAGCCAAATTTTTGTTTGTTGCACACCGGCAGGAGATATTGACGCAGGCATTAGCGGCCTATCGCGGCGTGTTAAAAAATAGCCGATTTGGCGAGCTGTGGGTTGGCGGTGAAATTCCAAAGTCGTATGACTGCCTCTTTGCTTCGATTCAGACAATGAATATCAACCTTGCTACTTTGCCGCTCGGCGCAGAGTATTTTGATTATATTGTGGTGGATGAGGTTCATCATATAAGTGCGAAAAGCTATAGGCCGCTGCTAATGGCGTTTAGCCCCAAAATTCTTCTGGGACTCACAGCAACGCCAGAGCGACAGGATGGCCAAAATATATTGGACGACTTCTGCGGCGTAATCGCCGCGGAAATTCGACTGCCAGAAGCGATAAATCGTCGTCACCTTTGTCCTTTTCAGTATTTTGCCGTAGACGACGGCACTGATTTAAGTCGTATATCTTGGAGTAATGGTCGTTACGACAGCGAGGAGCTCACCCAGCTTTATGCTCAAAATGGAGAGCGCGTAAGTCGTATTGTCCAAAGTTTGAGTGAAATCATCACTGATGTGGGGTGCATGAAGGCTTTGGCTTTTTGTGTGAGTAAAAAACACGCCCAGTATATGGTGGATAGGTTTCGTGCTTATGATATTTCATGCGATTTTCTTACCAGTGATAATAGTTCTGAGCGAGTGGCAAAACGACAAATGCTGATTGGTGGGCAGATACAGATCTTGTGTGTGGTTGATATTTTCAATGAGGGTGTGGATATTCCCGAACTGGATACGCTGCTATTTCTGCGACCAACAGAGAGTTTGACGGTGTTTCTGCAACAGCTGGGTAGAGGGCTAAGGTTGGCGGATGACAAGCAGTGTTGTACCGTTCTTGATTTTGTGGGAAATTCTCGGTCGGAATACGATTTTTCCCACAAATTTCGCGCTCTAATTGGGAAAACCAATCAGTCGATAGAAGCAGAAATTCAAAACGGATTCCCCCACTTGCCTCTTGGTTGCAGTATTAATCTGGAGGAGAAAGCGCAAGCTACGATATTGGCTAACATTCGCCGAGCGGCCATCAATCGCCCAAGGCTTTTGGCGCTCATTAGGGGCTTTTCAAGCCATTCCAATTTGGGCCTGACCTTGCAAAATTTTCTGCGCATTAATTCACACGTATGCATCGAAGATATCTATAAGATAAAAATTGATCGGCATGGTGGTTGGGCTACGTTGGTGGAAACGGCTTTATCAGAGGGCCCAATTGTGATTGCCGACGAGAGAATTCGTTTTGCTTATTATCGAGCCATCGATAAGAGCTTTTTTGCATGTACCTCAATCTCATACTTACGCTTTGTGCGGAATCTAGTGTTGAATGATTTTCACTTTGACGACCAGAATCCTCTAGAGAATCGCTTCGCAACTATGTGTTACTACGATTTCTGGGGAGAGGCTGGTCAGGATTTGAATTTTTCGACCATGGGGCTAGCATTTGAGGCTCTGCGTAATGTCAGGCTTCAGCAAGAGCTTGTGGAGGTTTTGGAGGTGTTGATAAATCGCGTGCATGACATTGAGGGCACCGGCGAGTTGGGTGCGCATGATGTCATTAGAGTTCATGCGCGTTACACGCGTCAGCAAATTTTGACGGGGTATGGCGTTAGTACATTCGACCGGCAAAGTTTTTCTCGTGAAGGTGTCATTCTATTAAAGGAGAAAAACGTCGAGCTGTTATTTGTGACATTAAATAAGAGCGAAAAGCGGTTTTCCCCAACAACTATGTACCATGACTATGCGGTAAGCGACACACGGTTTCACTGGCAGTCACAAAATAGTTCGCGGCCCGATAAGGGTAAGGGACTGTCTTATGTTCGGCAGGAGGTTGATGGATTGAGAGTTATTCTATTCGTGCGCGAGCAAGAGAACGACGAGAATGGGCGCACCATGGGCTTTGTGAATTTTGGTTGTGTTAAATATATTTCCCACCAGGGCTCTAGGCCTATGAACATTACATGGGAACTTAATGCACCCATGCCTGCCGCTATGTGGCACGATGCGGCGAAGTTGGCCGTTGGATAGTTGTGCTTGCATATTATGGTTCATTTGCGTCGCAACGCTGCTCTCTACTATGAATAATTGAGTAGAGGCTAGCGGCCTGAAGATGGCGGAGTGACTTAAATTTGAGACTGTCAAACAGCTCGGTTTTCCTAGATCTTGTGATCAATGGAATGTGGCGTCAAAAACTTGGGTTTAATTGGATGTTAAAAAATGAGCTGATACTTGACGGATTTAATTGGTTTAGCTTTCGAACGGCTTATTGCAATTAATTCGCCACAACACCCGCCTCACCATCCCACCAAATATCAGCCCGGAATTTAACAGCCAAATTAATCATTCAACCCAATTTTATACACAACCTGCGAATCCCCCATCACAAAATATAACTCAGTGCCGCTTAATAGTATTTGGTTGGGCGGAGCCTCTATGATGAGTTTGGTTTGCTGGGTGGCGGCGTTCCAGCTGTATACCTTGCCGGCTTCGCCGAACACCACAAAACCGCCGCCCACGCCAAATAGACTCACCCCACTTAGGGTGGAAAGGTTTGCTGTGGGTTTGTTGCCCGCGCTGGCTTTTAGGCCGGTTACTTGTAACGAGCCGGCGATAGTCGCCGTTTCGCGCCAAGCGGCTACGCCGTCGCGTAGTTGGTAATTGCTGGCGCTGCTGCTGAGTGTGGTGATAGCTCCTCCGCTAACGGCTTGTGCTAGCAGGCTGGTGGGGCCGTTGATGCTGGTGGACTGCTGCCAAATGACGCGTTGGCCGTCGGTTTGTGGGTAGGTATTGCGCGCGCCGCCGCTGGTGAGTTTGGTGGAGGTGTTGGTGGTGGATGACCAACGGTAGACGTCGAATTGCGAGGTGTTGCCTTCGCCGCCGGTTTGCGCGGTGTAGAAAAAAGTGACCTCTTCCTTGGCGTCCACAAAAAAGTCGTATTCGGTATTAATTAGGTAATTGGCGTCGGCCGGTTGGATGATGGTGGCGTATTGCTGGCTGGCCACGCGGTAGTGGGTGAAGGTGCCGCGGTTGGCGCCGGCGGCGTCTATCCAAATTACGTGGTCGCCGTGGGCGCGGGGGTATTGTTCGTAGGTGCGGCCGCCGCCCACATTGCTGGTGACGGCGTTGGGGTTGGCGGTGGAAAGGTTGGTTTTTAGCCCAGCTGGGCTCCATTGGTAAATACAGGTTACTGGGCAATCGTTATAGCCGGTGCCCATGCTGCCTAAATAACCCGCTGATGCGTAGGCGTAACCGGCGCTTAGGGTCCAGTCATAAAAGTAGGGGAGGTCCTGAGTGCCTTGTAGCTTGACGTGGGTTTGGGTGACGGTGTTATGCAGGCGGTAGGAGGCATCGCTGGCTCGGTATAACAAGAGGTCGGGGTTGGTTGGGTCGATGCTCATCAGCTGGCCGTTGGCGCCCATGGCAAAGTTGGGGTTGTAACGCAGTGCGGCGCTGGAGGTCACGTAGACCTTGCGCTCTAGGCTGGTTACGGCTTGGCTGCTGTCGGTGGCTTTGACTTTTAGGGTGTACACGCCCGCGGCTAGGCCGGTTAAATCCATGGTGCCGCTGAAGTTCGAGGCGTTGGTGTTGAGGAATTCGTAATCTTTTAGGCTTGCGGTTAGGGTGACCGGGCCGAGTTTGTCGCTGCTGGTGGTGCCGCTAAGGGTCAGGCTGCCATACACAAAGGCCCCGTCGGTAGGGCTGGTAAGGTTGATATTGGCGGGGTTGGAGATGGGTATAGCGACGCTCAGCGTGTTGCGGTTGCCTTGTTTATCAATGGCGGTGACCAGCATGTTATGGCTGCCGGAGCCTATGCTGGCCGCGTCAATACTGAAGCGGTATACGTCGTTGTTACTGCCGCAGAAGCGGTGGCAAGCATTGAGCTCCGTAAGCGAGGTAGCCGGTGCGGCGTCCAATGCCGCTTCCACGCGGACAATGCCATAAACCGAGCTGGCGTTAACGTCCACATTAATAGTGCCGGTGGTGCCGCTAACCTGCGCGCTTAGGGCTAAATTCGAGTTGCTCACGGTGAGAGTGCGGCGCAGCTCGGTGTAGCTGTTGGCTGCCAGCTGAATTTTGGCCAAAATCACGTGTGTGCCGTTAGTCTCTTGGCTGGTATTCCAGTCAATGGGGTTGCCTAGGCCGCTGGTGGTGGTGCCTAGCAGCCGCAAGTCTACATACCAAGTAACCGCTTGATAGGTGACGCCATTGTCCAAGGCTAATTGCACTTTGCCGGACAGTGGTTCGGCAGTGTTAACCACAATGTTCGGCAGCCCGGCAGGGGTGGTGCAGGTCACCGCCACTTGGGTCACATCCGCCGCAGCTAAGGTGCCGGTAGCGCCAGTGAGCGTGCAAACCTGGCCTGCGGGCGCGGTGGCTAGGCTTACCGCGTAGGTGGCGCCAGTGGACAAGGGGGTAGGGAAGTTAAAGGCACCATCGGCCGATAAGGTTAATGTATCGCCGCCGTTATTGTTCGGCTGCAGGCTAAGCCCCGCGCTCAGCCCGCTTAAGGTGCCGCCAATGTGATAACTACTCACGCCACCAGAAGAGCTGGAGCTGCTGCTGGGCGGCGGGCTGGATTTTTTGCCACCGCCACAGGCGCCAAGCAGCAGAACCGTGGCGATTACCAACGCACTAAGGCGCAGTAGGTTAGGGCGGTATTTGGGGTAGGCTCCGTGCATAACAAGCTCCTTGTGGTGTTAGGGGTGGGGTGTGGGCGACTATAGCAGACGCCCGCTGGCCGCTGTGCGAGTAATCGGTGTGCTCAGCGTCTGCAACGCCTCCCCCTAAAAAAATTAAGTGCTTTGATTTAAAAATTGCGGCACCAATAAATCGCCTACTACCATTCCGCGCCGATACCATTAAGTCGCGTCAATTGGCCTGCAAAAATCACTGGCGGACGCTAGTTAAGGCGTGAATCAATTCACCGTCCACTGTGTCACCGCTCAATTCCCAAAAAAAGGTGCCGCCCAAATCATGCCTTTTAACATAATCCATTTTGATGCTCAGTGAGGCGGGGGTGTCGTAACTCCACCAGTCGCCGCTGCAGAAGGCATAAGCTGTGCCGGCTACCATGCCACTTGCGGGGCAGGTGGTTCTGAGTATTTTGTAATCTTGTATGCCGGCCTCGTAGGCGCCGGCGGCAGGGCCTGTAGCGGCGCCGCCGGGTAGGGCTTGTGTTACGCCAGTCCAGCCGCGGCCGTAAAACCCCACGCCCAATAATATTTTATCGGCGGGAATTTTCATTGCTTGCAGGATTTTGATGGTGTCATCGGTTGAGTAGAGCGGCTTGGGTATACCCGCGTAATCGTAAAGTGGTGAGTGTGGCGCGGTGGGGCCGGTTTTATCCCAAGCGCCAAAATAGTCGTAACTCATGGGCAGGAAAAAATCCACATATTGAGCTGCCCCGGCGTAATCGGCCTTTGCCAACTTATCTGCTCCAGCACCTATGGCTGAAGTGACGAGTAGCTCATTACCAAACCGAATGCGCAGCGCTTGGAGCAAATTTTTGTAGCCGCTGTATCCGCTGGTGGTGTCGCAATTCAGCCCGCAGTCATTGGGGTATTCCCAATCGATATCAATGCCGTCAAAAACATCCGCCCAACGCGGGTCTTTCACTAAATCGAAACAGGCGTTGGCAAATTGACTGGCATTTGCGGCGGCTTGCGGCATACCCGCCGACCAGGTCCAGACCAGGTCCAACCGCCAAACGACCAAAGTACTTTTAAATTCGGGTGTAATTTTTTTAATTTACGCAATTGCCCAAAGTTACCGCGCAATACACCGGGTTCGAATGAGTCCGCTACACCATCCACGCTGCCCTCAGCTGTATAAGCTTTATCGTAATCGGCATAGGCATCGCCCACTACGCATCGGCCCTCAGTCACATTGCCAAAGGCGTAGACAATGTGCGTTAAAATTGCTGCCGAGCCACTCGTTTCAATATTTTTAATATGATAATTACGGCCATAAACGCCCCAGTTTGCAAAATACCCTACAATTTTTTTAGCGCTGAAATTGGCTTGTCCGCTGGATGATGAGGTGCCACTTGAACTGGACGAAGTGGCCTGATTACCCGAGGAGCTGCTGCCGTTATTGGATGATGAACTTGCGTTGGTGGAGGCGTTGGGGTCTAGGGATACGCCGCCGCAGGCGCTCAGTAGAAGCGTGATGACGAAAAATGCCAATAGACGCTGCGCACGTAGTAGGGTCTTCATTGAAATAAGAGTAATCATGATTTTTACCTCGAATTTTATTAGCGTGGCGCAGCATGTGATTTTGGCTAACCGAAAAAATCAGCTCTTAACGACCTAAAAAGCGCCGTCGACAAACCGCCGAGACGTTAGGTTGCAGCCAAAAAAACTCCACTTATTGGCGATCATAGCACCGGAAAAATAGCATCCCGCGGCTTGCTGGTGTGATTGTGAATCTGATCTCATGGCGCCATCATAAAGATGAAATAAGCGCCAACCGCTTCGCAATTTTGCGAAAATTATAAGCGCTTAGTAACGCCGGCTTTTACCTTGTAGCGGCAATCCGATTGGGTGTTTGGCTCTGGTCGATCATGATGCCCAGTTGGTTAGAAATGGACGCGCGTGAGCTTAGTGCTGCTAACTGCGCCCCATGACTAACGCGTAAGCAGCAGAAAATAATTTTTCAGTAGGGCGCACCTTTGTGACGCCCAAGAAATAATTATTGAAGGTGCGTTGCGGGTTTGGTTTTACTAGCCGGGATTTTTGTGCGAATAAATTCGCACCTACGTGTCGCTAGCGTCGATAACTCTAAGCTGGAAAAATTGAACACTGTAGGTGCGAATTTATTTGCATGACGGTGCCCATGACGGATTCACGAAGCAAACCGCTGTCTGGCATAAAGAAATGCCACAGCAAAGGGTTTTGCGATTGCACCCTTTCCAAATAGTGGCTTGAGCCTAGGCCGAATCCGCAAGTGTTTGGGTTTTGGTATTTCGCTAGGAGTGATCTTGTATCGAGATTTCGGGCGGGATTCTTGGCGTAATGGACTTTGGGTTTACAGCGGGTGGCTAGGTCTGCTTCTAGGGCAGCTTGCGCAATAATGCCGTTGGTCAAGGGGAGCCAATTGTTTGGAGTGAAAAGCGGGGGCCTGCATAGTGCGGCGCAGGGGTAACAATGCCCCGGCAAATAGTCCACTGCACAGCGTGAGGTTAAACCTAGAAACCTCAGTTGGATCACCAAAGTCTGCGCAGTCCCTTGGCGCGCCTAGCAAAAGTTAAAAATGACGAACAACCAACCAGGTTGCCCGTCATTTTTAACTTTCACTAGTCAGACCAATGGATTACACAGCTTTTTGGCGCCCAACTGAGGTTTCTAGGTTAAAGGTTATGAGAAAGTTAGTGTCGTTTGGTTTGTTGTCTGTTATTGCTTCGGGTTCGAGCGCCGCTGATATTTGTAGTGAGGTGGTAAATTATGGAAAGGTGGCTAGGATTCTACCTTGGAATAATTGGGGCACAGTTTTTTTGTTAAAGGGCGGCGTTACCCAAGCGTTAATGTCCGGAACAAAAGGGCGGTGTTCCTATGTTATTAAGCTCACACCGGCTACAGCGTCCACAACCCCGACTGCGGCCACTGATTTAGCGAATAATCTCTATCGCAGTCAGCATGACCTGTTAGTGGAAGCCGCCAAAGCGGGTTGGACGGTTAAGGTCCGAACAAAAAACTGTTCAACCACGACCGGTCAAACTCCAGTGGCTTATGCCGACGTGGAGTTTATCTATGTTGATTTACCCTAAGCGTTAAATAGCTGAAAACCTCGTATTATTGGCGAGTGCCCGCGACGTGGGATGTGTGCGAAGTGGCTTTTCTATTGAGGCTGTGAGGGGCGGTGTCGTTAAATTAAGGGAAAATGCTTGTTGCGCTCGGTATTGGACGGGAAGAAACAACAGGTTTTAGATGGCCATGGGTGCAGTTCGGGGGCCGCAAGCGGCGCCCCTACGATAGCCAAAAATGCTTAGTTTAATGACATTGTGTGTGAGGGGCGCAGCCATCGCGCAGCGGTTTGCTATTTACAGCGCTTATGTAATACCTAGCTAGAGATTAGAGCGTCACCCCACCTGCCAAATATCTAAATTAGCATGAAACTGCTTTCCGCATCACGGCGAACCCCTAATTTTTCCGCAAAAATCAAGGTTCGCGGTCAAATTGACTAAAATCGCTAATTTGGTGGCGCGAATTTT
>CAMCXE010000040.1 GCA_945882995.1 Thalassocella blandensis
AAGCGAAAATTACTTGCAAAAATAGCTCGCAACCCTCAACTGAATGACATCGGGCTTTTACCCACCATCCACCACCACAAAGCAACCCACATGGCCGACCGAACCCCGCAAACATTCACCGCGCCACTAATGGCCTACCGCATCACGCCACCACCCGCAGGGTCGGCGGGCGCGCTCAGCCTATGCAATCTACCCCTCGGCAGCCAGCTAACCGACGGCCACCACAGCGCCGCCATCACCCAGCCCAATCTCGCCGTGGATATTAGCCACTGGCAACACACCAACCTGCAACTGCACCTACCCAGCAACACAACGGTACCAGCCAGCGTGCAATTATTGAGCTACAAACAGGGCCAGCGGCACCGAAAAAACTTGCCACTGCAACCTCTAGCACCCGAAGCCCCAACTCCAGCGGTGGAGCCTGAACCCAAGACCGACACGATTACATCCGGCCCAGCAATCAACCTCTCCGGCCTGCCTAAGGGCACCCGCCTGACCGACGGCCGCCACAGCCTAACCGCGCACCACCCACAACAAACCCACAACCTGCAGGAATGGAACCTCACCCAGCTACGCCTGCAACCACCCCTAGGCTGGCACCAGCCCATCAACTTACACATCCAGCCCAGCGGCCTAACCACCACCCAAACCGCCGCCCTCGGTCCAGTCAACATCCGCCTACTATCCCCCAACGCCTATCGCGTCGGCGGCACCACCGCGGTGGACGAAACACACCTCCCAGTCCAAGAAATTAGCCTACAAAACCTCACCCCAGAACGCCCAAGTTCGCTGGTAATTTCCGTAGGGCAGGGGGTTCAACCGCTGATTCAAGCGGCTGGGCAAACGGAGTTGGATGATGAGGGCTTGGCGGCTTTGGAGCGGAAGGAGAGGGGGAAGTAGGCGGTGGCATAAAAGCCATCTAAGAATTTAGCCGTGGCATCGCCTAAGTCAGCCGGGAAGCTATGCCTAGCTACCAGCGGCGCAGCAACCTACGAGAAGTGTGGAATATCAACAGAATTTGGACCTCTTGGCGTTCCGTGTTGATCCGGTAAGGGATGAGGTAACGGGTATCAGGCACAGCTAATTCGCGTGCGCTCCTTCGCCACCCACTAGACCTAAGTTAGGACTCCTTACCGTAATGACATTGCCTCCCATGCCTGCTCGGCCTCATGAATTTTTTGTCGCAACTCCTCTTTGGAGGGTAGGTAGAGTTGGTACTGTGAGGCGTAAATATTGCTGCCTTCAGGCAAAGTCAGCTCCACTAATGCGTCATTTTTGTCGTAACACAGCAGAATGCCAATGGTCGGCGATTCCTCGGCTGTTTTCACATGGCGGTCAAAATAGTTGACATACATCTGCATCTGTCCCAAATCTTGATGGGTTAGGCTGCCAATTTTTAAATCAATCACCACATAGCAGCGCAGTAGGCGATTGTAGAAAACCAAATCGACATAAAAGTGGTTGTCGTCAAAGGTGAAGCGCTTTTGGCGTGCTTCAAACAAAAAGCCTTTTCCCAGCTCCAACAGAAAATGCTCAAGCTTGTCGATGATGGCGATTTCCAGTTGGTGTTCTGAATAACTGGGGTGCTCGGGCAAGTCCAGAAACTCCAGCACATAGGGGTTTTTGATAATGTCGGCGGGCTTGGCGACCAGCTGCCCAACTTGGGCCAAGGCTTGCACTTCCTCCTTGTTACGGCTCAGAGCTAAACGTTCAAACAGTGAGGTGGCGATTTGGCGTTTTAGTTCGCGCACTCCCCAGCTGTTTGAATGCGCCTCAATTTCATAAAACTGGCGCTCTTGAGCAGAAGGTGTCGCCAACAGCACAACATAATGCGACCACCCCAGCACAAAACGCTCAGCTAGCGCTTGTGTGTTTGGCGGCTGGGAAGATTGGTCAGACGGCGTCTGACCAATCTTTGGATAAGCTAAGTAAAATGACCGGCACTGCTTCAGGTTGGTCGCTGACACGCCGCGCAGACCGCGCGCTGTCAAGCCTTCGGACAGTCGTGTAATAAGTTGTTTACCATACTGCGCCCCACGGGTCGTCGCCCCCTGCTCGAACTCGACGATATACCAACCAAACAACCAGTTACGAGCCACCAAAGCCGTATCTACCGAGCGTGCGGCTTGGTGTTGCAGTGTGCTGTGGGCAGTCGCCAGCGCGCCCAGCAAGCGCAAAAAGTCGCTGTCTTGTTTTAAATAATCACTCATGGCGGTCACCTTGTTATTCGTGTAGCGGGTTGTGGCGCAAATTTACACTTTGAAGCTTCAGTTGAGCGGCGCCCAAAGCTAGATGCGAGCCCCTATTGTGTCGCTGACTGTGTCTCAAGCTAACAACTTACTGTGGGTACACATGCTGGCGACCCGCAATCACAACGAACCACCAGCACACCAAAAACGTTTCGCCCCATCAACTTAACGGAGCGCCCTGTCTGTCATATCCACGTGACTATGCGTCACGAATAAAGGCTAGGCAAGCCTTAGGGCCGAACGGTCGCCAACCGAATGCGCCGTACGCACAAAACCGAACTGAGCACCTAGCGACGGCGCAAGCCGAGTTACCCTCCGCTTTGAACTCAGCGTCGCCAACACCAACCTAGATCCCGTATTGATGGGCATCGGGCTGTAACTGGTTCACCACCACCAACACGCCCGAAGCCCTCCAACTGCTGGGCCACCGGTTGTACGACCAAGCCAGCGGCTTGCCTTGGTCCCCAGTCGCCTACAGCCTCACCGGCCCCGACGGCACCCGCTACCAGTTGAACGCCCAAGGCCAAGTCACCCAAATTGACTTCGCCGACGGCCAGCAATGGTTAGTCAGCGACGCCGGTATCGCCGCTGTAGACAGCACGGCTCAAGTCGTCCAGCCACAACGCATCGACTTCCACCGCGACACCCAAAACCGCATCGACCGTATCACTGGCCCACAGAGCACAGACGGCGCACCAACCGGCTATAGCACCGCCATCAGCTACCGCTACGACCCCGCCGGCCAGCTCAACCTAGTGCGCCAGCTGGGCGGTAGCGACCTCGGCCAGCCGGTCATTTACGATGCGCAGGGCAGGGCGCTTGCCACCCCGCCCGCCGCCTACCTAGGCGCCGCAGTCAACTGGATCGCCAGCCCCGAAGCCAACACTTGGACCGGCAACCTCAGCCCCACGTCTGGCACCGCCACCTCAATCGCCTTCGCTGTACGGGAAAGCGAACTGGCCTCCAGCATCAAAACCCCCGGCGCCCAAGGTGCCGTGATCGTCGCCGTGCAACTCACCAGCACCGACCCCACGGCCAGCCTCGCCTTAGGCACCACTCTCAACAGCAACACGGGAACCCTGCTAGGCACCTACCAACAAGGCAACACCCGCACCTACCTGCTGCGCATCACCCAAGCTGGTATGCAGTTGCTGAACGTCACCGGCGCCGCCAATGCCCAAGCCAGCCTGGCCATCAGCCTCGCCGGCGACCTCAACGGCGACGGCCAGGTCACCACCGCCGACCGCCAAGTACTCTTCGCCAACACCGGCTGGCGCGCCAACCGCGCCCCGGTCACGGCCACCACCTTGCCCAGCCTCAGCACCCACACCGACCTAGCCGCGCACATCCAACTCGGCCAAATCGCCCAGGATAACGAAGGCGATCCGGTCTTCTGGCGAGTTCTAGGCGCCAGCCACGGCACCGCCCGCCTAAGCACCGACGGCCAAAGCCTGTTCTTCACCCCAGAAGCGGGCTACAGCGGCAGCGCCACAATCCAATTGCAGGCAGACGATGGCTACGCCCAAGGTGCGCCTATTGAAATCACCGCCAATGTCAGCGGCGCTAAGTTGCTGGCGATTCACCTCAATAGCCTGCCACCACTACAAGCCGGGCAAAGCCTAGTGGTGCGCGCCACGGGGGATTTTGAAGACGCCAAAGGCGTAGACCTCAGCACCAGCGGCAGCTACCTCAGCCTAACCAGTCAAGACCTAGCCGCCATGCACTACGCCGGCCGTAACCCGCTGCGTGTGGACGACAGCCGCGACCGGATACAAGCCATCGGCAGCGGCAGCGCTGTGATTCAAGTGAGCCACACCGACGCCACCGGCACCACCCTCAAAGCCGTCGCCGCACTCCAAATCACCGCGGCTAGCACAGCCAGCAGCGACGAAGACGAAGGCGATAGCGAAGCCCCCCTAGTCATCACCCCGGACGTCTACCCCGGCACCCTAGCCTTAACCCCCGGTGCCACTCGCCAGCTCAAGGTCCACATCACCAACCCCAACAGCGACCAGCTGGACGACGTACACACCGGCACCACCCAAATAATCGCCGCCCAAGCGGAGTCCATAGAGCATTACCAAGACCCAGACACCGGCGAAAGCTTCGACTTCACCGTGCCCGCCATAACCGAAGTCAGCAGCGGCACCCGCTACGTCGTGTCCGACGACAGCATCGCCAGCGTCAGCGCCGATGGCCTCATCACTGCTCTGCGCGCCGGCAGCGTCACTATTAGCATCCTGCATCTGGCCCGCCTCACCGACGGCAACGGCCTGCTAGCCGATCAAATCATCGGCCAAAGCGACATCACCCTTACCGTACAAGTCGCCCAGCTCACCGACGACGACGCCAGCACCCCCGCACCGCGCACAGTGGCCGTAGATGCCGCCAGCGGCGGGGTAGTCAGCAGCGCCACCGGCGAAACCCTGATGATCGGCGCCGGCGTGCTGAAGCAAGATGCCCAAGTGGCCATCAGCCGCATCGACATCAATCACCTCGAAGCCATCACCGGCTTGGCTCCACCCTCGGCAGAAGTGTTTGAAACCCTAGCCCCCCTCGGCAGAAGTGTTTGAAACCCTAGCCGCCTTCAAGCTGGACCTAGGCAACCAAACCACCAACAGCCGCGTACAACTGGCCATACCCGTCCAACCCGGCAGCAACGCCCAAGCGGGGGACGAGGTGTACTTCTTCCGCAAAGGCCAAGTGCCACAACCCGATGGCACCATGGCGGACACTTGGTGGCTAGTGGAAAACGGTTTTGTAGGGGAAGACGGTATAGCCCGCACCGCCCGCCCTATGCAGGCGTGGAAATGGACGGCGACTACGCCGTAACCCGTTGGGTGCCTTCCGGCGCTGGCTCCGCCCTGTCGTTGGAACCAGGCACCTTTGCCACCTTCGCCGGCTTAGGCGTTAGCACCCAGGGCGTAGGCGCCGCCACGGAACTGCTGGGCCTAACCACCGACCAAACCGCCGCCCTCGGCCCAATCAACATCCGCTTACTATCCCCCAACGCCTATCGCGCGGGCGGCACCACCCCGGTGGACGAAACACACCTCCCAGCCCAAGAAATCAGCCTACAAAACCTCACCCCAGAACGCCCAAGTTCGCTGGTGATTTCCATAGGGCAGGGGGCTCAACCGCTGGTTCAAGCGACTGCGCAAATTGAGTTGGATGATGAGGATTTGGCGGCGTTGGAGCGGAAGGTTAGGGGGGAGTAGGCGAGCTATCTAAGAATTTAGCGGCGGCATCGCCTAAGCCAGCCGGGACGCTATGCCTGGCTACCAGTGGCGCGGCAACCTGCGGGACGTGTGGAATATCCTCAGAATTTGGACCTGTTCGAGTTCGGTGTTGATCCGGTAAGGGATGATGTGCCGGGTTTCAGGTACGACTAGTTCGCGTGTGCCCTCCACACGACCCAGTCGCCCTAAATTAGGGTTTTCGCACAACAAATTTATTGCAGTATGGATGCGCAGCACGACAGTTTGTGCGGCTTGAGCATTGTTACGGGCGATATAGTCGGCTTCGCTCTCGAGGTTTTGCAGTGCCGCTTTCAACCACTTAATTTGCATCCACACCCCATTTGGAAAAGGTCGCGGCAACTTCAGTAGCACTGGCAAATTCGCCGTTGTCCGCCTCGGTCAAAGCGACTTGGGTTTCATGGACCTGCCACTCCTGCAACTCAACAAAATCGCGAATGGCCTCGATAGCCAACAGGGTTTTTGAACGATGATTGGCTATAGCAAGTTGATCAAGACGATTTTCTAGGTCGTCATCCAAACGGAGCGTTATTGATCCAGACATATTGAAACCTCTTGTGAGTCAGTACCGAGCTACTTGGAAGGGCCAGTAGACAAGGGTGGAATCGTCTCTTAGTGTGGCTCTAGAGTTGTGTCGTTTCAACTGCTAAATAGCTTGGCCGACAATCAAGCCCCCCTGGTCATCACCCCTGACGTCTACCCCGGCACCTTGGCCCTCACCCCCGGCGGCGCCCGCCAGCTCAAGGTCCATATCACCAACCCCAACAGCGACCAGCAGGTTGACGTGCACACCGGCACCACCCCCGTGCCCGCCATAACCAGGCAACATCACCTCCATGATCACCGCCGACAAACCCAGCGACGGTCGCAGCGGCAAAACCCCCGGCTTGGTTAGCGCCACCCACTACGCCAATGAATTTGTCATCAGCAGCCCCGGCGACTACAGCCGTGGCTTGCTCACCCTCACCATCAAACGCACCGACAGCGGCGAGTTACGGTACGCCAGCGCCGAAGCCTCCGACCAACTCAGCCAGGCCCCCCGCGACATCAAAATCGATCGCCTCAACATCCAACGCGCCCAAAGCGCCGTAGTGGTTACCGACGACCAAGGCAACGAATACGCCATCGTCTCCGACGACAACTACAACTTCCTCGACCCCTATTGGCAGGCCCAGTTTGAAGCGCCCATGTCCTCCTGGACACCGGCTGGCTACATCTACGCCGGCGGCAGCATAGCCGCCAAAAAAGTCGCCGTAGGCGGCAAACTCGGCGTTGTTAAAGACCCGTTTGCCAAAAAAGGCGCCCCCAAATTCCTCGGCGCCACTCTGCCACTGGACGGCTACGGCATCACCGGGCTTAGCGTGTCCGAAGACGGCAAGGTCATCATTGGCCAGCTTAAAGGCGGCTACGGCACCATCCACCAATTCATCCAACAGCCCAGCAAAAACGCCGCCTGGAACGTCAAAACCCTCCTTGATGCCGCCAACAACATGAAAGAAGAAAATCGGATGAGCGATCACCTCGTGGTGGCGGGCAGCGAAATTCCGTTGGTGGGCAGTTGGACGCTGGGGACGTTTTTTGACGGCGAACCCTTTCCCATCACCCTCAACGGTCGCCTTGGCGACGTGATGGAAATTGACGTCATCGACCTCATCGCCCGCCAAGAACTGCGCTTCCCCTACCCAGACGGCAGCGGCAATGAACTCAATGCCATCCAACGCGGCAACCTCGCTGACAGGGTCAGGGAACTAAAAGCCCGCATGAGCGAGTTCACCTTTGACACCACTGCAGCAGCAGACTTTGTCACCAACGTGTCAGCCAACGGCCTGCGCCTGCTCACCCGTGGCCCCGTCACTGGCGGCACGCCCTTAAACACCCTTGCCATCAACGGCAGCAACCAAACCTTCGCCGCCACAGGCCAATGCTATTTTGCGCCCAACCTCACCAGCGAAGACCTTGCCACCCTGCGCATGGGCGGCCAAGTCAATACCGAGAAAAGCACCACCGTCAACATCACCTACAAAGACGGTGCCAGGACCTACACGCTTCACGTCACACTAAAAGCCAACGACACCCCGGCCGCCCCCGGCCGCACCTTCTTCGGCGACCGCCCGCTAGACAACCCCGGCTACAGCGCCCTAAGCCTTAGCCAAGGCGTAGGCCTGGCCGGCAGCAATAACCTGCTGGACAACTTCAAAGTCGAACAGCGCCTGAAGTACCTCGGCTTCGACGACTACGCCAACAAAGACACCACCAACATCCCTGGTTTTACCGTGGACGGCGTATTCGGCGCGGCGGAAAAAAGCGCTCTCAAACTCTTTGAAAAAGTTGTGCGCACTGGGGAAATTCCCAAGATCAATGGCGCCGCCATTACCGGGCAGGCCAATAACGTGGAAGTCACAAAATCGACGAGACAGGCCACCGCAAAAGTCAGGGTCAGCCTCACCTGTAATGGTATTAACCTAAACGGCAGCAACTTCAGCGCCCCCGTCGTCACCGTGGTTAGCGTTAACCTTAAACCCTCAAATGGCATCACCTCGCTAACCGGCGACGCATTAACCGCCGCCATGAACGACCCCACAACGGGCCCTGCCTTAACCGCCGCTATCGAGGCAGCCAAAAACGAGGCGCTTGCTTGGGCCACTGCATTGGCCACCGATGAAGCCCAAGTTCAGGCACAGGCGGATTTTGATCGGAAGATGGAACTTACCAAACACTTTACAAGTGATGAATATGGTGCGGATGGTGCTCTGAGGGCTAACTCTGTTGATGTTGAGGACAAAACAACCCTCAACTGGCTAAACGCCTACAACGCTCCCCACTGGATGACCTACAGCTTTGGCGCCGAAGACCCAACACACTCCGGCCTAACAGGGTGGCAAGCCGCATCCACTGTCAAAGCAGGCGGCACCAGCTGGATTTATGACCTCATGCGCGCCAGTCAAATCACGGCCAAGGACATGAATACCATCACCGGCACCACCCGCGAGCTCTTGACCTTCGCCGGCAGCGGCGACCTTGGTGCGGAGTTGAATTTAGGCATAAACCCGCATTACATCTCGCCAGCTAACCAAAATCGAATCAATGGCGACGATGTCATTAATGGCATATTCCCAGACGCCGCCCCGGCAGGTATTACCCATGCGGCAGGGTATCAAGGTGGTCAATGGCTTTACCAAAACGGACTGGATATGGCCGCTAGCCTGCTTAATCCCAACATACATAACGACTATAACTCAGTCACCAAAACCTTTGGCGCAGCACCGAATAACAGCAATACCCAAAGCAACCAGCAAAACCAAGTATTGTTAGATTTAATCGCCGTTATCTCCGCCACCCAAACCGAATTGGCGGAAGAAGGTGTTGCAGGCAACGGCTCATGGGAAGAGCAGGCCGCCAACATACAATCGGGCCAAGGCGCGCAGCAGCAACAAATTCTGCAAGCCATACTAGGTGACGGCCGCGATCGGCTGAATTTAGATGACGTCAAATTGGGTGGAACGGCCAAAACCTTAGGTGTTGCCCTCACCGCGGAAAACCTAAAACTCTTTATGGGTAGTGATAAGCCACTCGCCTACTACCAACAATGGTTAACGCCATTAAAAAAGGCCATGGTGGAATTCGACATCACCACACCTAAGCGCATAGCCGCGTTTTTTGCGCAAATTAAGCAGGAGTCTGGCGGGTTAATGGCTCTAAAGGAAAATACATCGAGTTATCGGCTTCATGTGTTGTTGAGTACGTTTCGTGGCCTTTTCACTCAGAATTATCCGACCGGTCACGCGTATTACGCCGCTGACAACGAGGCTAATCCAAATCACGATGGGGTAAGCCTTGTACAAAAACGCCATGACAGGTTTGACAACCTAATGAGTTGGATAAACTCGGGAGCATTGGGAGAGGACACTAAAACCCTTGTAGCGGGTATTACCTTTGACGAAACCCGACCTAACACCACCACAACCACAACGAACGCCGCCGGTGTCACCACGACCACCCCTGTCTTTCACAACATAGTCCGCAATGGTGTAGAAGCAGAAGACTTTCAAATTCCTCTTGACACTCTCGCCAAACAAGAAGCATTTGCCGACCGTTATTTGTCGGACGACGTGGGCAATGGAGAAACAGGTGACGGCCTGTACACGGATAAGCAAGGGCATAATTGGACGGGCCGCGGCCCTCTTCAGCTCACGCACGCTTCGTCACTGGGTGGTTTTGCCGATTGGGTAGCAGTGAAACACCCAGAGTTGATTGAGGCAGAAACCTACTCGAATGGGACATTAAAAACTAAAGCAGTTACGCTAAGGGAGCACATGGATTTAATCGTGGCGGATACGGCAAATGGCCGTGCGCTTGGCGCTTTGTCGGCGGCGTGGTTTTGGGATACGACAGCTTCCACCTTGGCTACTGCACATAATGTTATTAATCGTCATGCTGATGCTTTGGCATTTGGAGCTAATGATACGACCAACTTTTTAGCGATTACCCATGACATCAATAAGGCTGATGAGGCCGCGCCGGCTAGGTTTACGAACTACAACAATATTCGGCGATTTGTGATAGGCGAAGAGGATCCCTTGAAGGTGGGGAATCCTTATGAAAATGTGGTGAATGCACTGGATCATATGGGGGTAATTGCCAATAATGCCTATGGATATCAGTCAAAAATTGGGCTTTCGCTCAATCGCATTGCCCCTATAAAAATTTCCGGATCAGATTTTTTAATTGCCGATACAACTAATATTTCAACCGCAATTAACGCTCAAATAAATTGGGCTAGGTTAATTGCAGCAACTCAAAATTCAATGGGCCTAAGCCCGGAGGAAACCGAAATGTGGATTGATCAACCCTTGGATATAAATTCTCCCCCTGCTATTTATTTAGCCGCAAATACAAAAACGACCAAAGCTCTAACTAAAGAGCCAAATAGCGCAGGCGCAATTCATAAGTTGGGTGTTTGTGAAACTCTTAATGATGGCACGCAAGAAATATCCCCAGTTGATTATGCACAGATGTACTATCAAACGTTTGTCAAAGGTGTTGATTCCTCACCATTGACTGAAGACATGGATTTTCGAGAAAAAATTAAAGTTACAATTATCAAGCAGCCACAGCATGGCGAAGTAGTAAGGAAATATCCCAATGCCATCGATAAATCCATGCTCAAATTTCAATACACCTTCAATTCAACAGATGATTTTGTCGGAACAGACCAATTCGTAATTGATGTTTCCGCAGGCAAATTCCACGTGCAAATTCACTACACCATGGAGGTTCTAAACCCCGGTGAAAGCCCTGTAGGTCTAGGATTCTGCCCCGACGAAATTTGGAAAATCTCCAACGTCCCCACACCCAACGACATCCAAACCACCATCACCTTCGCCAACAGCATTGACGCCGCCATCGCCAAAGCCTTCACCGGCTTCACCGACCTCCCCGGCACCAGCCTAGGCCAAGCCACCGGTACAGGCCCTGCAGCCAAAATCACCCTAGACACCAACGCCGCCGGCCACGGCTGGTACATAGACTCAACACCCCTAAGCAACGAAGAATTCCTACCCACCGCGGATGCCAACATCTGGCAAGCCAAACCCGGCAGTGGGGCGGAGGGGAAGATGGATATGCTCTCCGTACTCCTCCACGAATACGGCCACAGCCTAGGCTTGGAGCACAGCACCGCCGCCAGCGACGCCATGGCTGCCACCCTTAAACCCGGCGAGCGACGCTTGTTTACGGCGGATGAGTTGGCGCAGGTGGAGCGGTTTAATATGACCTTTGCAGCGCTGGACGCCAGCCCACAAACCCCCAGCCAACCCGGCAGCCCGCAAGTGCCCAACACCAGTTTGTTGCTCGGCCTAAGCCTAATCCGCCGCCGCTCGGCGATGGACACCGGTGCCGATAACCTCACCGCCGCCAACGCCAGCCTCACCAACGGCACTTTCGGCGACAGCACCCTAGCCGACGCCACCGGCTGGACCCGCAGCGGCACCGTCACCTTCAGTGCCAATGGCGCCCAACTGCTGGAAAACCCCAACCAACAAACCGCCCTGCGCCAAGTGTTCACCCTAGGCGACCACGACCGCTACCTGCGTTTTATCGTGCAAAACGACCTGCACAGTAATACTAACAACGGCCCCAACGACGCCTTCGAAGCCGCCTTGCTAGACGCCAACACCGGCACAGCCCTGCGCAACATTGCAGGCCTAAGCCACAGCGACGCCTTCTTGAACCTACAAGGCGACACCAACCACACCAGCCAAACCGCCAACACCCTGCACATGGCGGAAAACCTGGACGGCAGCCGCACCTACACCTTGGATTTAGCGGGTTTAACCAGCGGCCAAGCGGTGGAACTGAGCTTCGACCTCTTAGGCTTCGGCGAAGCCGATAGCGCCGTACTGGTCAGCCAAGTGCAACTGCTCAGCGACCTCCAAGCCCGCAATGACAGCGCCAGCACCTTAGAAGACACGGCCGTAAACATTGCCGTCCGCGCCAACGACGAGATCCTCGCCGGCGACGCCGTACAAACCCTGTTACTGGCCGGCCCGCAACACGGCACCGCCCAACTCAACCCCGACGGCAGCTTCACCTACACCCCCGAGGCCAACTGGTTCGGCATGGGTTGTTAACGTAAAAAAGAAAAATGCCCCGCAAAGGCAGGGCATATTGGTTGATATTTCCCACAGGTAGTCGCGGGTATATTTTAAAAAGGTAGTTCTCATAAGGGAACAAAAAAACTATTCAACGCATTGAAAATATTGGGTTATTATCTATGCGGCTCAGAGATTGTTAAGTTACGCCTGATGTTTATCAATTTGCTGGGCGGTATGTCGCAGGAGCGAGCCGCCGAGTGTAAAGATAGAATCTTTACACTTTCAGCAACAGCACTGACCTCCTCAGGCGCCCTCCAAAACTTAAGCCAAAAAGACACTGGATCTCCTTAGACCTGGTAGCCGCATTTGCGCAAGATCGCTGAAGTAAAATCCATTTCCAGCCTTACCGCTACCCCATGCCACGCTTCGGTATTTCACGTCTTCCCAAGTGCTGCTCCCTGATAATCGAAACGCCATATAGGTGTTTTTTGATGCTGTATTCACCATACAACTCCTCTTCATCTAGACCTTCACCCGCCTGAATAAACGCCTGACAAAATGGATCGGCGGGTGGATTAAGCAAAACAATCAAACCGGGCAATTCGAGTGGCGACGGAATAAAAAGCTGCCACTCCACCTGTATACCCCGCTGACAGATTTCCACTAAACTACCGAGAGGCCAGCCTCGGTTCAACTAAGCCGAATCGAGCTCCTCATACCCAGTATCCACTGCGGACCGCGTAGTAAATCGCTGGGAATGACCATCCACATATCATCCCGCAACAATAGCGGCTCAAGAGACATGGAGGTAGGAAGATCGTGTGGTATATTATTCATAAAAGCCCGCTATGCTGTACTTATATACAGTATAGTGTGGGGCCCCACCGAGACGTCAACCTGCTTCATTAGAACACTTTGACCAGCCGAACTTGGAGATTAGCAATGTGTGGTTATGTCAGACGTCATGTCGGCACCAAGACATTGAGAGAATTTTTAGATCTTATTGGGTGCAAGGGCCATTACGACGAGCCAGCCGAGGAGCCCGTTACGAAGCACTTCTATCCTGCGTTCGGTGGTGACACTAACAGAACGATTGAAGGTTTACTGATTGAGGAGGAAGGTGTGCTTAAACTTGTAAATGCTACCTGGTGGTATGACTGTCATGAAATTGGTGGGGAGTTGACTGTTGGCCATAAAACGACGTTTAATGCTCGCAACTTACACATTCCGTTTTGGCGAGAAGCCATAGAAAGCCATAGAGCAATTGTTATTGCTACTGGGATAGGCGAAGGAAAAAAATCGATGGAAAGGACAAGCATTTTTTAGTGACATCAGAACGATTGATGCTATTGGGTGCGGTATACCAAAAATTTCCGTCTGGAAAATACAGCTGTGCAATTATCACAAGAGATGAGCACTACCGATTTACACTCTATCACGACAAAGCCTTCCCTCTGTTTTTGCCGTATAACTTAAAGTTTTTGAAGTTATGGTTAAGTCAAGTGGATGACTCTAATGCGCAAATAGCACAATTGCTTTCGGCCCCCAAGATTTTTGCTGATCTTATAATAACGCCAGTAAAAACTTTTAAAGGAGGAGTACCAGTTGGCCCCACGGAATACCTAAAAGCGGATTAACTAAATTATGACTAACGAAACCGCCGCTAATGCATATAACAATGACATCGATGGATTTTGAGATGTAATTGGTAATGGGCACCTCCGGAAATTCACTGTTCGCGCTTTCGCAGCGTTATTGTCGTGCTCAGTCGGTAATTTATGCCGCATAAACTCCATCCCTCCGCGCGAAAATGCCTTGCGATAATCGCGAAATTGAATTTCCGGAGGCGCCCTAATGAATGAATCGCTAAAACCCACAACAGATCTCGCCCCCGATTATTACCTGCACAGTTTCCGCTTCATGCTAGATTGGGTATTGCAAGGCTATGCCGATTTGTTGAACGAGCAAGAAAACAGATTTATTCAGGCGTTTAATCAACTTGATCATGATGCGCAATGTTTATTGGTACGGCTTTCTGGCCGCAAAGGGCCGCTCTTTCGACAAGACAAATTAAATTATCCGGAAATCGCTTCCATCGAATTATCTGCACAGCAATTAGTGAAAGCCGATGTGCTTACAACCGAGAGGCCGATTGATCTCAATACCCTGACCAACGCGCTCACCAAACCAGAACTACTACAACTGCTTGGCAAACAACTTGCGGGGCTAAAGCAAGCCCGCAAAGAGATTTTGATGCAGGCCCTAGCACTTGAACACTCTGAGCCACAGACGTGGCAAGCTTGGACTGGCAATCAATTTGGCAAGGCTTGGCACTTAGATAATCAGTCCATTATTAGCACACTACTATTGTTGTTTTTTGGTAACGCCTATCAAGACCTCACCGAATTTGTATTGCAAGATTTAGGATTATTCCGTTACGAAAATTACACCATTGATTCTCAACATCGCTTATTTAAAAGTCGTGAGGAATTGGAGCAGTATCAACACTTGGTACAATTGCGCGCTGAATTGGAAATGGATTCCACCATCCCCACATTGATTAAAATAGCTGATCAATTACCCCTGCAATGTACAACTGAACGATTACAGCGCCGCCGCGCTAAATTATGCAATCAAATTGCCTATGCACTTGAGCGCGCTAACGAGCACTCAGCCGCAATGCAGCTCTATGCACAAAGCCATTTGCCACCAGCACGCGAACGGCGAATTCGTTTATTAGAAAAGCAGGAGCGTTATTCAGAGGCATGGGAGCTAGTAAACACATTGCTAAGTAACCCATTGGACGAACAAGAAATGCAGGTCGCGCTGCGTATGGCTCCCAGGCTTGCAAAGAAAAGTGACCTCGCATTTCAAAAGCAACTGGCGGTAAGCATTAGCACACAGCGTGTTCAATTACATCAATTAACCGATGATCAAGGTAATGCGTTTCGCGTAGAAGAAATAGTGCGTCAATCACTGGATCGCCCAAATGCTCCCTGCGTTTATGCAGAGAATCTACTGCTCAATGGATTATTTGGTTTATGGCTTTGGCCAGAAATGTTTCGTGGTATTGAAGGCGCTTTTGCCAATCCGTTTCAAGCAGCACCACTGGATATGTATCAAGAAAATTTCGTTGCCAATCGACCTGGCATCGAAAAATTATGGGCGTTATTGGAAAACGATGAATATCATCATGTGATCCGCAAAACCTGGCACGATAAGCAAGGTATTGCGAATCATTTCGTTCATTGGAACTTTTTAAACAACGATTTGCTGAATATTGCTTTACATACGATACCTGCCCAGCACCTTAAGCTCATTTTTGAACGAATCTTATTTGACATAAAAAATAATCGCAGCGGATTTCCAGACTTGATTCATTTTTTTCCCGAAGAAAAAGCCTATCGACTCATTGAAGTCAAAGGCCCGGGGGATCGCATCCAAGATAACCAACAACGCTGGCTGGAATATTTTGCGAAGCGCCAGATTCCAGCCGAGGTTTATTATGTCAGCTGGCAATAAACCAAAAGCTGTTGCCATTAAAACCCTGGTCGAATTTGCCGCGAAAACGGGCAGCCTCGATAGACGCTTTACGCCCTCACCCACCGGACTAGAGGGTATTGAGGGACACAAAAAAGTCACCGCCAAACGTCATAAAGACTATGAGGATGAAGTTAGCTTAAGCATTACCTACGGTGACATCACCTTTCGTGGTCGAGCAGACGGCTATGATCCCAAAAAACAATGCATCGAAGAGATTAAAACCTTTTACGGTGATGTTGATCGTATTCCTGAAAACCATCGCGAACTGCATTGGGCGCAAGCTAAATGTTATGGCTGGCTTTATTGCGCGCAACATGATCTTGCAGAAATAAACATATCGCTCATTTATTTTGAACTCCGCGACGAGCAGGAATATCCATGTGAAGAAATGTGGAGCGCAGAGGATCTCAAAGATTATTTTGAGCAACTGGCAGAAACTTACTGTGCATGGCATAAACAGCTAAGATTGCGCCAAGAAAGTCTTTACTCATGGGTTGAAGCACTGCAATTTCCTTACAGCGCAATGCATGCATCGCAGCGGATAATGGCAGAGGCCGTTTACAAATCAGCGGCGACAGGTCGGGTGTTGATGGCAGAAGCGCCTACAGGAACAGGAAAAACACTCGCTGCTCTTTTTCCAACACTCAAAGCCCTGCCGCGCACACCTGTCGATAAAATTTTTTACCTAACAGTAAAAACCACCGGCAAACAATTAGCACTTGAAAATATCGAGTTAATCGCAAGTGATAAAAACCAACATGCTCCCTTACGAACGCTTGAACTCACTGCACAAGAGAAATCATGTTTGGAGCCCGATAAAAAATGTCGTGGTGACTCATGTAGTTACGCTTTAGATTTTTACACCAAACTGAAATCAGCCCGACAAGCAGCATTCAAGATTCCAATACTCGATAAAAAGGCGCTCAATCAACTAGCTCAAGAATTTACAATATGCCCTTTTTGCTTAAGCATGGAAATGGCTCGTTGGGTAGATATAGTCATCGCGGATGTGAATTATTATTTTGATGGGATGCCGCTACTATTGGCGTTAACTCAAGAGTTTGACTGGAAGCCTTGTTTGCTGTTGGATGAAAGCCATAACTTGATAGATCGTGGTCGCAGTATGTATACGGCCACCTTAAATCGGGCTGATGTGCTGTCCGCCAAAAAAGCCGCTCCTGCGACGATTAAAAAGCTTTTAGAAAAAATTAATAAAGCATGGTTAAGCTTACTTAAAACAATGCCCAGCGAAGCAGAAGGCTACGCTCGGCTCGATGTTCTGCCTGAAAAGTTGGGGATAGCCCTAGAAGAATTTTCTAACGGCTACAGTGAGTTTTTACAGCAGAATCCAGATCACTCTGTGCAAGAGAGTATCGCCCAAGAAGTCTTTTTTACTGCACTTAATTATCAGCGAATACTTGAGCTCTACGATGAAGACTTTTGTATCGATATGCAAAATATAGGCAACAAAGAAGAGATTCTCACCCTAAGAAATCTCATTCCAGCGCGCCAATTGGGAGCGCGGCTAGGCTTTGCTCACTGCGCCTGTTTTTTCTCAGCAACTTTACGCCCAGTTAATTATTACCAAACATTACTGGGGTTGCCAGAAGATGCCGTGCATATAAAAGTACCATCGCCATTCAGCAAAGAACAGCTGACCATAAACATAGCTACGCAATTATCAACACGCTATAGAGATCGCGCAGCATCGATTAATCCTCTCTGTAAGATTATTTTGCAGCAACTGCAAGATGCGCCAGGCAATGCCCTCGTATTTTTTCCAAGTTATGAATTTTTACAACAAGTCGAAAAGCAACTAGAAGTGCAGTTAGGGAAGACCAACACACAGTTACTGGTTCAAAGCCGCAGAATGAGCGAACACGATAGAGATTTATTTATTGCCAAATTCAACGAGCAGGATAATCTTTTGGGGTTGGCCGTTATGGGTGGGGCTTTTAGCGAGGGAATAGATTTGGCAGGCGATGCCCTCAAAGGCGCGTTTATTGCCACACTGGGATTGCCGCAAGTAAATTCAATCAACGAACATCTACGAAGCCTTATGCAAGAAAAATTTGGTCAAGGCTATGATTTTACGTATACCTATCCCGGCATCCAAAAAGTTATACAAGCAGCAGGGCGAGTGATTCGTAAATCGTCGGATGAAGGATATGTGTGGCTACTCGATCAACGATTCGAGCAGCAGCAGATAAAACGTTTGCTGCCGGAGTGGTGGTTTTAGTTTTTGAAAAAATTAAAATTTATCACACTTTAAAATTGGACTTTATCGTCCGCTTGAAATGTCGGAGCAGACGGAGATTTAAAAATTTTGTATTGGTCACACTGACACACTTCAGGCTTCCAGTAATGCGTAGCTTCACTATCCCCCATTAAATTATCGCATCTATAAACCTACAACTGCACAGCTTCGCCATAGCCTGTGAGTTCTAAATAGCCGCGGCCAAGTAAGTTTCCTTTATCATCCAATGCCTCAACTGCTCCTTCCCAATAGAGGATTCCCACGCTGCCGCGCGCATCATTTTCTTGGTCGTCCATGAGTGGGCGCAAAACAATTTTCCGTTCGCCTGCTTGCACTTGCCATGCAATTGGATAGGTAACGCCGGTGCGCGATGAGCGCCATTGCCGCAAGGCTATCCAACTAATCTGTTCCGGCAAAAATGCCTGTGTTTTGCCTGCAAGGCGCAGGGTGCCACCCGCCCATCGTTGGCCGCCTTGTGCATTGCGCATGCGAAATAGCATGAGCGCGTCACCATTATTGAGGTTGATCCCCGTCCAATCCCAGCCAACACTTTCAGGGTCAACGTAGGCATTAGACCACTCATGATCGAACCAGGCTTCGCCGGTCACCGGAAGTTTGGCGCCGTGCAGTGTGATGGAGCCTGTAACTTTCAATTGTGGCAGGCTGTAGTAATAACTCGCAGCTGCTGGGTCTGGGCCTTTACGGCTATAACCTTGATCACCATTTAACAGCGGCGGCTGAGTTGTTTCTAGGTTGAGGGAGAGCGTGAATTCCTCGGCGGATATTTGTGCAACAACATTGGCGCCATCCGCCGTTAATGTCCAATTGTCGATGTGCACATCCATAGCATTTTGTTCGGCTTCGGCTAAACCAAAACCTGCGCGTGCCGTGCGTTCGCCACGCAATAACCGCTTTTCACTTGGGTCGCTTAATGCGGCATGTGCGAACAGAATTTGGCGCGGCGAAAAACGCGAAGGATTGCTATCGGCGAGGGCATTGCGTGAGCGGAAAAAGGTAATTTGAAAGCCTCGACGTTTGCCATTAGCGTCTTGCAACCACCCGGTGAGATACCACCACTCGGTGGTAAATTCTGGGTGGCTACCACCATCACGAGGAAATTCAATGTGGTAGCCGGGTAATAAAGTCGGTGGCGGAGTGGAAGGTGCGGTAAGCGTGGCGGCCCAAGTGCTGTGAGCAACACCGGTCATTGCTATGGCTAACCATAATAGGCGGAATAATTTTTTCATTACCAGTCCTCTTTTACGGCGAGCACTAGATCATCATTCATTGCACTGCGGCCACTCCACACGGCAGTGAGCGCACAGGCGAGTGGCACCACGAGCATTAACGAAACCAAGATGGTGGTGGGAATGTGCAAATCCATAGTCCAATGAAAGGATTGTGGCGTAACGACTAAAATCATCACGGCGCTGATGATGCAACCAAACAACAGCCCCGATAGAACCCCTAAGGTGCCAAGGAAAAAGCCTTCAATACACAATATTCCGCCGATTTGTGCGCGGGTAAAGCCAAAGTGGCGTAATACCCCAAACTCAGCGCGCCGTGCAAGAACTTGAGCGCTAGCGTTAACGCCAATGCCGAATAAGCCGATTAACACCGATACCGCTAAGAGTAAGTAGATAATGCCAAATGCTGAATCAAAACCACGCAAGATTCTTTCGCGGTTTTCGCCGGGTAGCGTTATTTCGAACTCGATTTTATCACCAAGGCGCTCGCGTACTGCGCGAATGACTGCCTCTATCGAGCTGCTGGGTTTTGTCCAAATAGCGAGTGAGGTAACTTTGTCGTCAAGGCTGAGTTGTTGATATTGTTGATAATCCATCAAAAAACTGGCAGCAGGCTGATAATCACGATACACACCGCGCACATTGCCGATAACCTCGCTGCCTGCCAGATGAAAACGCAGCTGGCTATCGGGCGCTAGCTGTTCACGATCTGCCAGTGCTACGGATACCCAAATTGGTACGTTGCCATTGGCTGCCCTACCACTTAGGTCAATTGGCATCACCTGCTGTGATTGGCTCTCGAGTTGTAATATCGCGCCCGGGTTTTGGGGGTCGATGGGCCGCGCAATCAACATTACGGGTACCGGATTACTTGCCAGTAAAAGCGACATTAATCGTGTGGGTGCTGTTCGCGCCACCGCAGGAATAGCCTCAATACTAGTTATCGTAGGTTGGTCAAGATAAGAGGCGCTCTGACCATTCACATGTACATAAAGATCAGCGGGAAAAGTGCGCTCCAGTAATTGCACAATGGAACCCCGTAATGACGCACCCATAATGCTCATGGCAACCATCAAACTTACGCTCACCAGCATGGTAGCGACACTGGTTGTGGCGGTATGAACGACACCGCGTAATTGCGCAACGGCCGTTTGATAGCTCACCTGTGAGCCTACCGGAAGCAACACCAGTACGAAGCGCGTGAACGCCGGAATAAATAGCACCGCGCCAAACAAAATCAAGGCAATGGCGGTATAACCCAGCAAGGGCAAGTCGAACACGGGAGGTGCAAATAACAAGGGTACCGCGAGCGCCCAAAACGCCAAGGCGATATAAGCATGGCCACGGCTATTATCCTCCTCTGTATTACCCGCTTTTAACGCTTGTGATGTGGGAATCGCGGCGGCGGCCACTGCCGGAGCAACAGAGCCAGCAACCGATACAAGTATGCCGAGTAAGGCAAAACCACAAAGCTCCCATGGAATTACCTGCACCTGTGTGAATTGGCTATTGGGCATTAACGATAACCCGAATTTGGCCAAGCCTATACCCAATAGCACGCCCACCATGGCACCTATAGCGCCCAGCAGTGCACCGGTTAGAATCACTGACGCTATTTGTTCTTTCGCCGTAACGCCCAGCGCATGCAATAGTGCAAACTCGCGCCGCCTACGGATAATCGCCAGCGATTGAGTGGAATAAACCAGAAAAGCACCGGTGAACAGTGCAACCAAGGCAAGTGCAGTAATATTGATCCGAAATGCACGTGATAACTGCACAGATTGCTCTGCTTCTGCGGCGGGCGTGGTGAGTTTTACACCGGCAGGCAGCAAGCGTTCAATGGTTTGGGCAATTGCTTCTACATTGGCGCCCGGCGCTAAACGAATATCAATACGCGTAAGTTTACCGAGCATATCAAGGCGCCATTGCGCCGCGGCTATATCCAACAAGCCCATATCCTGCCCGTAAAGATTGCCGGGCAGAATACCTGCAACGGTAAACGCCACCGTTTGCATACCCACTTGAACACTGAAACTATCGCCAATGACCAGCTCTAAGGTTTTTGCAGCCGAATCGTTCAATAGTATTTTTTGCGCATCAAAAAACGACAAGCCCTTACGCCCACCTTGAGCGGAAGACGTTGCCGGTTGTAATTGCCCTGCGCGTAAAGGGTCCATTCCTAGCAATAACAAGGGCTTAGGTTGGCCTACTACCTGCACCTTAATTTCTACTACCGGGCTCGCTACTGCCACCCCGGGAATCTGCGCAACAGTAGGATAAAGTGATTCATCGAAGCCTTGTGCGGTGCTTTGTATAACCCAATCGGCTTGCCCGAATAAGCTGCGTGTGGATTGCGTCATTTCCGTGGTGGCGGCGCGATTCATTAAATGAATTGCATACCCCAGCGCCACACCCAGCATAATCGCCACAATGGCAAGCACCGTGCGGCTAGCGTTGGCACTTAGCGGTTGCCACACAGTCGCGTTAATTAGGCGCTGATTAACGAAACCGATCATGTGATTGTGTGCAAGCCAGTGGCGGTTAATTGGAGGATGCATTCCCGAATTTGAGGCCTGCCAAGCCAGTGAAAAATCCCGGCTGGAAACAAAACCGTTTGATCAAACCCCGTTTATAGGATTAACCGGCCAAGCACTATTCGACAAGCTGGACGAATTGGCCTTGCAAAACAGTGAAGCCACCAAAAAGCCAACTCCACCCCTGGGAGGGTCCGGAAATAGTTGACCAGAACAGTCCCTTGGCGCCTTGTGCAATGTAAAACCCAATTAGGCCTCCCATGTGGTGCGTTGTTTTTTGGGTATGTGTAACAGTGTCAGCAAATAACTGCCCCAGTTAACTGTAATTTCGATAGAGGCTGTGCCCTGAATATACGGTAGCGGCTCCTTCCTGTGTTGTGTTATGTTTCTTGCCGAACGTAGGGCTACCCTCGGTTCACCGCGTTAACTACCTTGAAACCTACCGCCTTAGCAGCCCTGCTAGCAAAGTCGACTAATGTTTGCCCTTTGGCAATCAAAACGTTAACCAACTTTGGCAGGGTTCACAGGGTAGGATTGTTTGCAAGCTTGCAAAAGACGATTTTTGTTAGCAACAGGTTAGTCTTCACGCCTAAATACCACGAATGGAAGCGCGCACCGAAAGCCATGAAGAAAATACTACTGCTTGTAAGCGGAATGAGCCCGCAAATTATCACTGAAACTCTGTATGTATTAATTACACAAAGTCCCCAGTGGGTCCCCGACGAGGTGCATCTCGTCACCACGCTCCAAGGGCGCAGCAACGCGCTGGATCAATTACTCAACCCAAAAACCCAGGTTTTTGCCTCGCTATTAAGGGACTATGGGATTGATGGCGCAGTGTTATTTAATGCAGACACCATTCATGTTATTGCACTGCATGACGCACCGCTTGATGACTTGCGAACTCCCCACGAAAACCAAGCCGCCGCAGACGCCATAAGCGAAAAAATTCGGCAGTTTTGCCTAGACGACGATATAGAGCTGCATGTTTCCCTTGCGGGCGGGCGCAAAACTATGGGCTTTTACGCCGGTTATGCATTGTCGCTGTTTGGCCGACGGCGCGACAAGCTCAGCCATGTATTGGTGAGCGACCATTACGAATCGAGTGACTTCTACTACCCCGCACCAAAACCAGATGTGGATTGGATTAAGGGGCGAAATGGCAAATCGCTAGACACACATAAAGCGGTTGTCTGGCTTGCCGAAATTCCCTTTGTGAGAATGCAGTTTCAGTTACCTGCTGGCCTGTTAACAGGTCAGCAGAGTTTTAGTGAAACCATACGTTTAGCACGTATGTTAGACGACAATTACCCTGTCCGGTCGACGACAACTAAGATGGCCGGTTGATCTGCTAAATTCA
>CAMCXE010000041.1 GCA_945882995.1 Thalassocella blandensis
TGGGCCGCCGCGAGTAAATACACATCGGGCGCTGGCTTATTGTTAACCACATCGTTTTTAGTGGCGGTTATGCGCAAGTGGGCGTCCAACCCATGGGCGCGCAAGGAGTGGTCGATCTCAAAGCGCCCCGCGCCACTGGCCACCGCCAAGGCATAACCCGCGGACGCCGCGTAGGCCACCAATTCCAGCGCACCGCTCATCAGCGGGTAGGCGTTGGCAGCGAGAAACAATTCCAACTGAGCCTGCTTCTGCGCGTAGAGGGCTTCTGGCGTAAGCGCTAAGCCACAGTGGCGGATGAGCCATTTAGCCGACTCAATAGAGGCTACACCGTTAAGATGCGTGGCATAGTCATTAAATTCGAAGCTAGCGTTGTAACGACTTAATACTTGATTCCAACAGTTAAAATGTACCGGCTCGGAATCGACAAGGGTGCCATCATGGTCAAAAATGATGGCTTGAATATGGGACAACATGGACACTCAACTCCCAACACTAAAGGCGCAATCGCGCGCTGGATAAGACACACTGGGACATTTTATACTGCCGGCCCTGTTTTACCGCCATACTGATTCGGTTGATCCTAGGAGCCTCCGCTAAACTGTGCACAGGGCGTTCGCGGCACAATCGAAGGATGCTCTTAAGATTTAGCGGCGGTGGCTTGGCTAAATGCCATAACGTTAAAGAACAATGCAGGGGCGCCGCTTGCTGCGCCCAGTGTTGAACCGGAACAAAAAGCAAGTTCTCCATGAATTTGGGTGCAGTGTGGGCGCAGCAAGCGTTCCCCACCACAACCCAAACGCTTAATTTAATGACATTTTTGGCTCGCACCCAACGAATCAACACCTGCGGCCGCAAGATTAACTCCCACCCAATGGCTATGCATAGCCGACAGTTAAGCGAGACGATATGACCTTTCTATGTGCACTGTTGAGCATCCACTGTTGAGCAGGCTGCCGAAACCCCTTAGCAACGGGCCAGCACGCCGAATGCTGCTGAAACGCCGGACTCTGTGCCGTTTAGCCTCCGGGAATCTCGCCGTAGTGGGCGCCGCCAGCCACTTCTCGCCATGGGCAGAGAAGCCGGAACAAAGCTGCAGAGCAAAGCCGAGCGCACCGTTGTTGCAAAGGTGTTTTCAACTGCTGACGCTGGTGATTGGCGCCTTAACGCTGGCCGCCTGCGCCAACCAAGCGCCCAAATTACAGCAGCTGAGTGAGCAACAACAACAGCAAGCCGGCAAGCTGGACGGGCAAGCCAGTCAGCTACAACAACAAGCGCAAGCCCTAGACAAAATTCAGCAAACACAAAGCCAAATGATGGCTTCTGTGGAATCCCTTAGCCACCAGCTTGCCGTGAACAATGCCGCCCTCACCCAACAATTGGCTGCAGCACAAAAACGCGACGCCGCGCCCACCTTCACGCCAGCACCCGCCAAACCCAAACAAGAGGAGGCCCTGCAAGCCGAGGCAGCAAGCCTGCACGACAGCAGTAAATTGGTGATTGGCCGCGTGGAGTGGGTGTGGGTGGAAGCGCTGCACAAAAAGGTCAAAGCGCGGATCGACACAGGCGCCACCCTGTCCTCTATTCACGCAACCAAAATCGAACGCTTCGAGCGTGACGGTCAAAATTGGGTGCGCTTTTTCATGCGTGTTAACGCCGAAGGCGAGACCGGTGGCGAACAAGAGCGCCAGTTTGAAGTGCCACTGGCTCGCAGCGTTAAAATTCGTCAGGCCTCCGCCGAAGAAATTGATTCTCGCCCAGTGGTACGCCTACGCATTCGCTTGGGCCGTCTAGACGAAGATTGTGAGTTCAGCCTCACCGATCGAGAAGCCATGAATTATCCCGTACTGCTAGGGCGCAAATTTTTGCGGGACATCGCCGTGGTAGATGTAGCCCTAAAATTCACCCAGCCTCTGGACGAGCCCAGCACACCATGAGATCACGCGCCTCCTTTTACGTCTTGGTCACACTGCTAGTGCTCATCGGCGCAGGCTTCACTGTATACCGCCATATCAGCTTAGGGGTGCCTTGGCTACCAGGCGAGCAACGGCTGGTCTGGTCCATCGAAGCGAAAATTGACTTCCACAGCCAAGATGCGGCGGTGCGCGCCTCGTTTGCGACCCCCAGTACGCAACCCGGTTTTAAGCGTCTATCGGAACGCACCGCCAGTCCAGGTTTCGGCTTAGCCTTTGTGGAGGAGCCCAACGGTCGCCGCGCTGAATGGTCCATCCGCCAAGCCTCTGGCCTACAGGTGTTGTATTACCAAGTGGATATGTTGGTAGACCCAAGCACCTTCAAGCACACCCAAGCCACCCCACCGCCGCTGCGCTTGGTAACCTTGAGTGGGCCGCAGGCGCCAGCGGCCAACGAACTGCTAAGCCGCGCCCAAGCGCGCTCTGCGGATGCCTATACCCTGGCCCGCGAATTAATTACCGAATTTAACCGACAAGAACAGCTCGCCCAACTGCTAAGCCATAGCCAAAAACGTATTGTCTGGCTAGTGGACTTGCTAAACCAAGCCGAGGTGCCAGCCCGTGAAGTGCATATGCTCAACTTGGAAGACGGTCGGCGACGCCAACCACTGGTGTCCTATTTACAAGTTTTTTCGGGTGAAAATTACCAATTATTTAATGTGGATACCGGCGAGCAAGGGCAAACAGCCAATCAACTGGTGTGGGAACAACTGTCAGCGCCACTGCTGGATTTAGCCGGTGGTGATCACGCGCGGGTGAATTTTTCCATGCTCAAGCAGGATGTGCCCGTAACACGTATGTTGCAGGATAAAACCTTTCAAGATCGCGGCCTACTGGATTTCTCCATTCATAGTTTACCCCTCGAAGATCAAACCCTTTTTAAAGGAATTCTACTCATTCCGGTGGGCGTCCTGATTGTGGTGATTCTGCGCCTGTTCATAGGCATACGCACGTCCGGCACCTTTATGCCTGTACTAATTGCCATAGCGTTTATTCAAACCAGCTTATTAACGGGGCTTGTTGGCTTCCTGTTAATTGTTGGCTTGGGCCTGGTGATTCGCTCCTATCTGTCGCGCCACAATTTATTACTGGTTGCCCGAGTTTCAGCCGTTATCGTTTCGGTAATTATTATTATCGCCATATTTTCACTATTGGCTTATCACCTAGGGCTTACGGAAGGCTTAAAAATCACCTTTTTCCCGATGATTATTTTAAGTTGGACCATCGAACGCACCTCCATCCTCTGGGAAGAAGACGGTCCCCGTGAAGTATTCACGCAAGTTGGTGGGTCTCTCGCCGTAGCGGTGCTGGCCTATTTAGTGATGAACAATGCACTGGTTAAACACCTCACGTTTAATTTTTTGGGCCTCCAATTTATTTTTATGGCGCTGATCCTAGTGTGCGGCACCTACAAAGGTTACCGGCTCACGGAACTCTACCGTTTTCGCCCCTTATCCCCGGCGCAACACTAATGGTGTGGTCCTGGTTGTCTAAACTCGCGCCGCTGCAATTGGGCGCCTACCGCAACCTAGGCCAACGCGGCATGCTGGGCATGAACGAGCGCAATAACCGCTATATTGCCGAATATAATCCGCGCTATCTCTACCCATTGGTGGACAATAAACTCAGCACCAAAAAACTCGCACTGGAATATGGCATAAACGTTCCCGCACTCATAGGCACCATCGAAAACCAGCACGATGCCGTTAACTTACTCGACATTGTGAAAAATCAAACAGGCTTTTGCATCAAACCCGCCAAGGGTTCGGGTGGCAAAGGGATTGTGGTTATCGTCAAGCAACAGCATGGCCAGTTTTACAAAGCCAATGGCCAAGTATTCGGCGCTGACGACTTAGAACGCCACATTTCCAATATTCTAGCCGGCCTATTTTCACTGGCCGGCAAAAGCGACTTGGTGGTGATTGAAGACTTAGTGACCGTCGACCCCTGCTTGCAAGCCTTCACCTACGAAGGCGTGCCGGATTTGCGGGTTATCCTGTTTCGAGGTTTTCCGGTCATGTGCATGATGCGCTTATCCTGCCGAGCCTCGGGCGGCAAAGCCAACCTGCACCAAGGTGCGGTGGGTGTGGGTATCGACATGGCCAGTGGCCGCGCCATAGGTGCCATTCAAGATGGAGCGCCCATCAGCGTGCATCCCGACACCCTGCAACCCCTTAACACCTTGCTGGTTCCGCGTTGGGCCGAAATGCTCGAACTGGCCTGCGGTTGTTACGACATGACAGGACTTGGCTACCTAGGTGTCGATTTAGTGTTAGATAAAAATCATGGCCCCCTGTTGCTTGAGCTCAACGCCCGCCCGGGACTATCCATTCAAATGGCCAACAACGCCGGGCTGGTGCCGCGCCTCCGCCAAGTTGCCAAACTCACCAAAACAGACCGTTATAGTCCCGCTGAACGCGCGGACTATTCACGACAGCAATTTGGAGACCCTAGGCCATGGCTGCTGCAATAACGCCAGCGCAACTGCGCCACTACTTGCTGGCCAAACCCGCCGCCGAAGAAACTTTCCCGTTCCGCCCGGACGTACCGGTTTACCAAGTGGCGGGGAAAATATTTGCCCTGAGTTTTGTCAAAAACGGGCAGGCGCACCTTAATTTAAAATGCGAGCCCTCACAGGCTGAAATATTGCGCAGCCTATTTACCGAAATTAGCGCCGGTTACCATATGCACAAAAAACACTGGAATACGCTAGATCTTGAAGGCGAATTACCCGCCTGCGAAATATATCGCCTAATCGATCATTCCTATGACCTAATAACACAGCGCTTACCCAAAAGCACACGACAACACCTTGCGTTACAACATGCATCATTGGTGCATTTGGCCGATAAACCTAAAACCCCAACTTTGAAGCCAGCAACCTCAGTTGAATCATCCAAAAGCTCAACACAAAATCCGCATCGCACTCAGAATAAACCATAGGAAAACCTCTAACCGCTTGGCATAATCCCGACAGGAGCCGCATCCTTGCGCTGCCATGCACCGGCCAAACCCACTCCAACCCACGTGAATTTGCCATGCCCAACTACGCTTCTCCCTATTTTGCCGCCATTGACCTAGGCTCCAACAGTTTTCACCTGCTGGTCACCCGCCTGAATCAAGGCCTGCTGGAGGTGGTCGACCGTGAAAAAGAAATGGTGCAACTGGCTAGAGGTCTCACGGTTCGCGGCAAGCTGTCGGTAGCCGTGCAGCAGCGCGCCATCCATTGCCTGCTGCGTTTTGCTGAGCGATTGCGCAATATTCCCGCCACCCAAATTCGGGTGGTCGGCACCAAAGCCTTGCGCTCCGCCGTAAACGCGGAGGAATTTTTGCGCAAGGCCGAAAAAGCCCTCGGCCATAAAATCGAAATTATTTCAGGCTATGAAGAAGCGCGACTGGTCTATCAAGGCTTAGCCCACTGTGTGGCCAACGATAATAATCGCCGCTTGGTTATCGATATTGGTGGCGGCAGTACTGAATTTATTATCGGCCGCGACCTAGAACCTAAACTCTTAGAAAGCCTCAATATCGGCTGTATTTCCGGCACCAAACTCATGGTTCGCACTGGCGATATCGATGCCAAAGAATTACGCAAAGTCTATTTGGCTGCCGCAGCCGAGATAGAACAAATCCGCCCAGCCTATGTAGCGGCCGGTTGGGATATTGTGTATGGCACCTCGGGCACCATGCGCGCGGTGGCAGAATTATTGGCCGACCAAGACGGCGGCGCGATAATAAGGCGCCATTCGCTCATGCAGCTGGTAGAACGGCTGGGTAAACAAGAAAAATTGATCACCAAAAATATGCCCAAATTACGACGCGATATTTTACCTGCCGGCATAGCCATTATTCAGGCCATCTTCGACCAGCTTAACATCGCCAAAATTCACGTAGCCGACGCCACGTTAAAAGAAGGCCTGATTTATGACCTAATGGGACGTTTGGACAATCGAGATGCGCGACTGGATACCGTTGCCAAATTACAAACGCAATATCAAGTGGACCGCGTACAAGCGCAACGCGTAACCGAAACCGCACTGCATTTTTGGCATCAAATAACTGGGCCTTTAATTCCCGCTGTATCGCGCAGCAAAATACTCACCTGGGCCGCCATGCTGCACGAAGTGGGCTTGGCAATTTCTCACGCCGGTCACCACTTACACGGCCACTATATTCTGCGCAACAGCGACCTCGCAGGCTTCGGCCGTTACGAGCAGTATATTTTGGCAGAGCTAGTACGTGGGCAGCGTAAAAAAATACTCGGCGAAAATCGCTTCGAAGGATTTGAGCCGCAAGTCATGCAAGCACTCATTCCGCTGCTGGTATGTTTACGCCTATCAGTTTTACTACACCGCAAGCGAGAAAAACTTAACCATCAACCGCTGCTCAAAAAATCTGGCAAGCAATTTCGGTTAGTTTTTCCAGCCAAATGGCTGGATACACACCCGCTGACGCGTTCAGGCTTAGAACTGGAAGCCAAACATTTTTCCGCCGCCGGTTTAAAAATCACCTTCAAATGAGCTAAATACCCATGATGCAACTCATTCTTATCGCCGCCCTAATCGGCTACCTTATTTACCACTTCAAACTTAAAAATATGGCGCCGGCTGAGCGTAAAAAAATGGCCATACGCACCGCCATTACTTTAGGGTTGGCCGCGCTAATTATTGGCGCCGCTACTGGGCGCGTGCACTGGTTGGGCGGCTTAATTGCGGGCGCAATAGGCCTTGCGCGCTCGGGTTTAATTACGGGATTACACCTCGGGCGCTTTTGGATGGCCAAAACCGGCGGCGTCGCAAAATTTTCCACGGAATATGTGGACGCAACATTTAATGCCAGCAACTTGGAAATTCAGGGCCGAATTAAAAAAGGGCTTTTTGCCTCAAGGGAGCTACAGGGGCTGGACGACGCACAATTACAAGAGCTCGTCACTTACTACCAAACACACGACGCCAAGTCCGGTTATTTAATACGCGCCTTGTTACAAAGGCGCGGTTTTGGCGGTACCGAACAGGATTTCGCCAACATTGCAACACCGGATCAAAATGAGGCCATGGATATTTTGGGCTTAACAGGGCAACCCACACGTGAGGCTGTGATTCAAGCCCATAGGCGTTTAATCAACAAACTCCACCCGGACCGAGGTGGCAGTGATTATTTAGCCTCGCAAGTTAACCTAGCGCGGGATCAATTGCTCCAACAGCTTGAAAAATAAAACGGCTAGCGTAAGGCGGTGGCGTTAAGCTCCAGCCGACGTACACCATCAGCAATGGCCACAGGGTAAACACTCGGCTTTAACTCGCTGACACTGCCAAACAAGGCCTGTATTTTTTTCTGAATTAGATCTACCTTTGCAGGCCGCGCCAAAACCAGCAGGCTGCCGCCAAACCCACCGCCGGTGAGGTGCACACCACCTTCACTCCCCAGTACCGACTGCAACTCCCTGGCAATAAAATCGATATTCTCCGTGGTCACATCCAAATCCTCTTTCAATGACCGCTGGGATTCCGCTAGCAGCTTGCTCACCTGAGCTATATCATTTTTCAGAAGACATTCAGCCATTTTCACAGCGCGGGCATTTTCGGTTACCACGTGTAACGCACGCTTATACACAACCTCATCAAGGGTGCGTTTTGCCGCCATAAGGTCCTCAACGGCAAGCTCGCGCAGGCTCGTCAAGCCAAATGCGTTGGCGGCAGTAGCGCACTGAGTTTTGCGCTGCAAAAATGCACTGGCCACAAAACCCTTAGGCTGTTTAAGGTCGACTATCAAAAATACCAAATCTTCAGGTAATGCAACGGCTTTAATTTTGTCGTTGCGGCAATCAATTAACAGAGCCTGCTTTGCCATACCGGACGCTATTGCCAACGGCTCCGATAACTGAGCAACCGGCGCCGACAATTGGTGTTTGGTTTGCAAACACACTTGCGCAATCGTTAGCGGTGATAGTTTTAGCTGATTTAGCTGATTGACGGCTTCGGCAAAGGCCACCAGCAGAGCAAACGACGAAGACAAACCCGCACCCATAGGCAGGTCGCTAGCAATGTAGACATCCATCCCTCTAATGGCGCCATGCTGAGTTAACTGCTCATTCAGCAGGCGCAGGTAGTTGGACCAGTCAAATTCGTTGTCTTGGGGGATTAATGCACTGGATTGCCACTGGCGCGGCTCATCAGGAAACGACTCGGACACCACATTGATGGTTTGATCCGAACGCAGTGCAATGAGTAGATAGCATCCCTTGTCAATGGTTGCCGCAAGCACTAGGCCCTGATTGTAGTCCGTGTGCTCGCCCATCAAATTCACCCTGCCCGGCGCAAAAAAAGCCGCCTGAGGATAATGGTTGAAATGCTGTGCGAATTTTCCGCTGAGTGAAGCTACATTCATAGCAGGAGCCGTGGATAAATGAGTGCCATTCCGCAAGTGCGATGACGCGCTGCGGCATATGTACCAATATTAGCTGGCAAATGCGATAAGTAGAAGCAAAAAGACTAAACGAAAAAAAAGATGGGGTGACTGATGGGGCTCGAACCCACGACCACCGGAATCACAATCCAGGGCTCTACCAACTGAGCTACAGTCACCATAAAACGCGTTACTCCGTGCCCTAGCGGGCGCACCAGCTAAAGCCAAACTGCCAAGCGGCCAGCGGAGGGCGCGCAGTATAAACAACAACTTCAGCGAAGGGAACGCCGTATGTCAAAATTTTTAACTTCATGCTGATGCAGCTACATAACGACCCTCGGCAACGTTCGGCACTGATGGGCGCAGCCATCTCGCAGGGACTGCTGGTACGGCAAGTGCCCACAAACGTGGTACCAGAGATGTTTTTCAAACACTGGGTTACACAACAGCACTAAATGCGGCTGCTTTTAGCGGTGTGCCCGCCTCAACACCCATGAGCTCGGGCATAGTTAACGCAACTTTCAGCAAAGCAACAACACTAATTGCGTCAGTAATTTCGCCATTTAATGCCATAGCAACCGCATCCTTCAGCGGAATTTTTTTCACCTGAATATCTTCGGTTGCATCAAGTTTTTGCTGGCCCTGCGAGAGGCCCCTCGCCAAATATAGGCTGGCCAGTTCGTCGGTGATGGAATTTGATAAGTGTATTTGCCCCAATGGCTCAATAGAGCTTGCACACAATCCCACCTCCTCTTCTAGCTCCCGCCTTGCACAATCCAGTGTGGTTTCGCCGGCATGAGCGCCGCCTTCGGGAATCTCCCAACTAAAACTATTTAACGTATAACGTGTTTGCCCAACCAACCAAGTGTTGCCCTGCTCGTCTACGGGTAATACGCCCACGGCTCGCCCTTTAAAATGCACGACACCATAAATACCTTGGGTGCCGCCGGGGGTAATGACTTCTTCGTGGTGAATTTGAATCCAGGGGTTTTCATAGGCTATTTGGGTGCTGGTGCGCAGCCAGGGGCCGCGTTGATCGGGGAGGTTAATGGACATAAAAGGCTCGCTAACAGAAAAGGTGGAGGGAAAACATGAATGGCAAATTCAGAAACCGCATTTACGGGAATGGGCTGTGTTAGCTATCGGGGTGATGGGTACAATTTATCATTTGCCTAAAAACGCCTGGGCTTTTCACCATTTTTTATTCTTAATCGCGCAAAGGGTTGCCCGGTTTTTGAAAATTTGACTGGTGCTGCCGGGTTAATAGTGCTGGCAAAAATTTGCGCAAACTCCTAACGCTGAGATGGGTGCGCAGGTGAACGCATGACATTTTCCACTAGCTGCTCCACATGCCGCAGTGTGGTGGAAAATTCAGGGTGCATCATCAATCCCAGCCAATCACCCTGATCAATTTTTTCAATCACTTGCGGTTGCGAAATAAACTGCACTACAGCCGCGTCCTGCGTTACTTTGTCGTAACGGGCCCAAAATTCAATCAGCTGAGTGGCCACCCGAGTTTCGGCGTTGTCCACACCTTCACTGCCCACGCGCAAAATAGCATCCTGTATACCGGGGTTAAGCATTTGGTGGCGAAATATAGGTTGCTGTCGCAATGCGTCCCAGTCACCGCTCCGCAATAATTCTTGTGCGGGTTTGTCGCGCAATAGTTCGAGCAAGCTGGGGGCTCGCAGAAATTGCTGCGCATTCCCTAACCAAGCCCCGGGATTGGCGCTGATTGCACCAGCCAATCGGGATTCAATGGGCGAGAGCCCGCTGGACTGGGCGGTTATTTCCACCAAAAATCCCATGCCCTGCCCCGCGTATTTCTGCAAAGCCGTTTGTTTGGCTGACACCAACTGCCCTTTTTCCAGGGTGACAAAACAGCCTACAAAACTAAAGATCCACACCAATAGCCCGCCAAACATCACCCCCATGGACGCGTTGACCGCCAAGCCGCCGAGGCGGTCAGCTAACGGCTTAAGCTGCAGCGGCTCCAGTAAAAGTGTAAACACCCGTTTCAGCAGCACCGAAGCCGCAAAAAAAATGGCCGTACCCCCAAACAACCAAACCGCGAATGGGTTGAAAAGGTGCCCCAAGGCCTTAACCACTAGCGGGGTGAACAGCGTTGAGCAGATCAAACCAGCCAGCCCAGCCAAGGTATTGACCAAGCTGCGTTTGAAACCGGCCAGCCAACCTAGATAGGCCATTAAGACTACACAGGCAGTAAAAACGACGATCAAGCCAAGCACGAAAACCCCTTGTTATTAGACGGTGATGTTAATTGCTGGCGCTGGAGCCAATTGTTACTATGCGCGGCTGGCCTGTAGCACAAACCGCAAAGGCGCTGGGGGATTGCATACTCAGGCCACCCGCTTTGTGCGGTAACGCACGGGTTAGGCTTAGCCACTCTAGCGCTACACGCTCCCCGCCGTCATCCGGTTCTCTTTTTATAACGTCTGGAATTTATATGCCCGCTATTGCCCCAACAGCGAGTGCCTCAAGCTTGGCACAACTCACCAACCCAGCCGAATTTATTTCGCGACACATTGGCCCGGATGCCAAACAAACCCAGGCCATGTTGGATTACCTAGGTGTACCCAGCTTGGAGGCGCTAATCGAGCAAACGGTTCCAGCTGGCATTCGAGCGCAAACCACCGCCAGTTTGCAACCGGCTATGGGTGAGCAGGCGGCACTGCGCGAACTAAAAGCCATTGCCCAACGCAACCAGATTTTCAAGACTTACATTGGTCAGGGCTATCACGACACCTATACCCCGCCGGTGATTTTGCGCAATGTGTTAGAAAACCCCGGTTGGTATACCGCCTACACGCCTTACCAACCGGAAATCGCCCAAGGGCGACTGGAAGGCCTGCTTAGTTTTCAGCAGATGATCATAGATCTCACCGGTTTAGATTTAGCCAATGCCTCTATGCTGGACGAAGGCACGGCCGCCGCCGAAGCTATGGCCATGTGCAAACGGGTGGCTAAAGGCAATCACTCCAATCGCTTTTTTGTGGACGCCAACATTCATACACAAACCTTGGCAGTGGTGAAAACCCGCGCTGCGCATTTCGATTTTGAGGTAATACAAGGCGACCCATCCACTGATTTGAGCGCCGGCGACTATTTTGGCGTGCTACTGCAATATCCGGGCTCCAACGGCGCGCTAACGGATGTGCGCGCCGCGGTAGCCACCGCGCATGAACACAAAGCCTTAGTTATTCTGGCGGCGGACCTGTTGAGCCTTACTCTGCTGGAATCCCCCGGTAGCCTAGGCGCGGACATAGCCGTGGGTGTTAACCAACGGTTTGGCATTCCTATGGGATTTGGCGGGCCACATGCGGGATTTTTTGCGTTCCGTGACGAGTTCAAACGCTCGGCACCCGGGCGCATTATTGGGGTGTCCATCGACGCCCGTGGCAAGCGCGCCTTGCGAATGGCCATGCAAACCCGCGAGCAACACATACGCCGGGAAAAAGCCAACTCCAACATCTGTACCTCGCAAGTATTGCTAGCGTTACTGAGTGTGTTTTACGCCATGTATCACGGGCCTGACGGGCTTAAACGCATCGGCGAACGGGTGCATCTGCTCACCAAAATACTCGCCTTAGGGCTTGAAGCCGCTGGGTTCGAACGCGTCAGCCGCTCCTTTTTCGACACCCTCACACTAGATACCGGTGCTAGCACCGACGGAATTTACCAACGTGCTCTGCAGCAGAAAATCAATCTACAACTGGGTGTGAAGCAGCTGAGCATCAGCCTCAATGAAACCACCGAATTAGCCGATGTAGCGCAACTGCTGGCGGTGTTTGCACCCGATTTTCTATTCGACTTGGCAGGGCTAGAGCAACAAGCCTTAACGGCCCAGTGTATTCCGGCAGACTTAGCGCGCAGTAGCGCCTACCTGACGCACCCGATATTTAACAGCTTGCACAGTGAAACGGAGATGCTGCGCTACCTGAAGCGCCTAGAAGCCAAGGACATCGCCCTGAACCACGCCATGATTCCGCTGGGCTCCTGCACCATGAAGCTCAACGCCACCGCCGAGATGATCCCGGTAACCTGGCCAGAATTTGGCCGTTTACACCCCTTTGCGCCTCTCGACCAAGCCCAAGGCTATGTCCAGTTATTTGAAGAATTACAGGAAATGCTCAAGGCCTGCACCGGCTACGATGCCATCAGCCTGCAGCCCAACGCCGGCTCCCAAGGTGAATACGCGGGGTTAGTGGCCATCAAGCAGTATTTCGAAAGCCGTGGCGAACACCAGCGCCGCATTTGCCTCATACCCTCCTCCGCCCATGGCACCAACCCAGCCTCAGCGCAAATGGTGGGCATGCAAGTGGTGGTCACCGCTTGCGACAGTAATGGCAATGTGGACACACAGGATCTTGCCGCGAAGGTAGAAATCTACGGTGACCAAGTGGCTGCCCTTATGGTCACCTACCCCTCCACTCACGGAGTGTTCGAAGAAAATATTCGGGAAATTTGCGCGATTGTGCATAGTGTTGGCGGCCAGGTGTATATCGATGGCGCCAACATGAATGCCTTGGTAGGCCTGGCCGCCCCGGGTGAATTTGGTGGCGATGTATCGCACCTCAACCTGCACAAAACCTTTTGCATTCCTCATGGGGGCGGCGGCCCGGGCATGGGCCCCATAGGTGTAAAAGCCCATCTTGCGCCCTTTTTACCCAGCCACCCGCTAAAACACATCCCGGGCACCCAGCTTGCAAACGGCACCATTTCAGCGGCGCCGTGGGGTTCTGCCAGCATTTTACCCATCAGCTGGATGTACATTCGCATGATGGGGGCGCAAGGCGTGAAGCTCGCTACGGAATACGCCATTCTTAACGCTAACTACGTAGCGGCACGGCTTAATGAGCACTTCCCCATTTTGTATCGCGGACGCAATGGTTTTGTTGCCCACGAATGCCTGTTGGATTTGCGCCCGCTTAAAATTGCCAGCGGCATCAGCGAAGAAGACATCGCCAAACGTTTAATGGACTTCGGCTTCCATGCGCCCACCATGAGTTTCCCCGTGGCCAGCACGCTCATGATCGAACCCACGGAAAGTGAGTCCAAAGCCGAACTGGACCGGTTTTGCGACGCCATGCTGTGTATTTATGGTGAGATTGCTCAAGTGATCTCCGGTGAGCTTCCTAGGGATAACAACCCCTTAGTCAAAGCGCCACACACTCAGGATGACGTACTCAGCGAAGATTGGAACCGCCCCTACACACGCAATCAAGCCGCACGCCCGCTGCCTTACCTGCTACAACACAAGGTATGGCCTACGGTGAATCGCATCGACAATGTGTACGGCGACCGCAATTTAGTGTGCTCCTGCCCAAGCGTGGAGGAGTATGCCGCCGAGTGAGGTCCTTGGTCACTTCCCCAAGCCGGGTCTAAGGGCTAATTCGTGGCATAGAATTTTGGGTATCATCTTGTTGCTGCCCCTGTGTTTATGGTCGTTAACGGGGTTGGTTTTCTTGATTAAGCCGGGGTACACCGGCGCCTACGCGACACTCACGCCGAGGTTTTTGCCCATCACCCAAAGCTTCACCATCACCCCCGCCGAAGACTGGAGCGAGGTGAAGCTCTACCGCACCCTCCTCGGTGACCACCTCATTGTTAAAATTCATGACACATGGCGACACCTTGACCCGTCCAACATGCGGGACCGTCCGCTGCCATCACAGCACGAATTAGCTCAATTAGTGGACGACGCGATGGCCCAGTGGCGGGAGCGTTATGGCAATATCGCCGCCGTTCAAGGCGATAGGATATTCACCGACACAGGGGTAGAAATTAACGTGGACTGGTCCCAGCTCACTTTCACGCAAACCGGTAGCGATACGCGCGTTATCAATACACTGTATAAAATTCATTACTTGCAATGGCTTGGTACGCCAACGCTCAATGCCATCTTAGGAGCCGCTGGGGCATTTTCTGTCATCGTGTTGGCGTTGCTAGGGCTAGTCAATTACCTTAAAACCCGCAAAACCCGCGCAAGCTTGTGATGGGCTGACTGGCGGGCTCTGCGCAGTAGACTAATTTGCTTAGCTGTCTGCGCTTGAGTACCATCACGGGTCGGACCGAGGAACATGCATGAACCAGCAGCGCCCGCTCATTTTGCTTTTACTATTGGCCTATATATTTACCCCTACCCTGTACGCTTGGGTTATCAGTCCGTCGGGCGTCTGGTACAAACCCTACATCATTTGGCTGCTGGTTATAGTGGCGGCTTTTGTCGTGCAACGGCGTAAAAAAACTCCATGACCTTTAGCTTTCTGCAAGTTGCCCTCATCTGTTTAACGTACCTGGCGGTGGTATTTACCCTCGCCTACTGCACCGACATGGGCTGGGTGTCAGAACGCCTAGTGGCGCACCCTGTGACCTATATTTTTTCCCTGGGCATTTTCGCCAGTGCTTGGTCATTTTATGGCGTTATCGATCTAGCGCGGCAGTATGGTTATGGTGCTTTGGCCTACTACCTCGGCACAGGCGCGCTCTTCTTGTTTGGCGCCTTTGCACTTAAACCGCTCGTGGAGCTGGCGCGGCGCTTTCAAATCAATTCCATGGCCGACCTGCTGGTGTTCCGTTACCACTCCCATGCCGTGGGTGGGATAGTCACGCTAGTCATGATAATGGCCATGGCACCCTTGCTCAGCCTACAGATGCAAGCCGTGGCCGATACCATTCACCTGCTCACGCGAGACCATCACAAAACCACCGGCGTGACTTGGCAGGGCTTTGATGTGCGCGACCTACTGGCACTTATCTACACCTTAGTCATAGCCCTGTTTGCCATGATGTTTGGGTCCAACCGCGAGCACCAGCGGGGCTTGGTTACCGCCATGGCCTTTGAATCACTGGTCAAGCTGTTTGGGTTGTTGGCTGTGGGTATTTATATTGTCTATCACGTGTTTGGTGGAATGAATGGGCTGGATAATTGGCTCAGTACCCATCAAGAGGCCTTGCAGGCATTGCGCATGCCCGTGCAACAGAATTCATCCCACGCCCTACTGCTGGTCTTCATCGCAACGGCGGTGTCCATGCCGCACATCTTTCATATGACGGTGGTAGTTAACCCCCGGAAACATATCAGCGACACCGTCTCTTGGGCGTTCCCACTGTTTTTACTGCTCATGGCACTACCCATATTCCCAATTCTTTGGGGGGGCAAAGCACTGGAACTGTCCATCGCGTCGGAATACTTTCCCTTGGCCATTCCCATGGCCACCGGCTCGTCGGTATTTACGGTTATTGCTTTTGTGGGAGGGCTTTCCGCGGCCACGGGGGCGATGATCGCCATTGCTCTCGCTCTGTCCACGATGATCCTCAATCATTGGATCTTACCGGCCACCAGTTTGCGTTCGCAAAACGATATTTACCGACAAATTGTATGGCTGCGACGCATATTAATCACCGCGGTGTTGTTGGGTGGCTATTTGTTCTATCTCTCGCTCCACAACAAATTTGGCCTCACTGAACTTGCCATACCCGCCTTCGTGGCAACACTGCAGCTTCTGCCGGGCGTAATAGGGGTTGCTCACTGGTCGCGGGGCAATCGTAAGGGCTTTATTGCTGGCTTAACGATCGGCGGCTGCCTATGGTTTTTTATCCTTATGTTGCCCATGTTGCTCGGCATACAATCCATCACACTGCCCTATGTAGACAGGCCCATTTCTGTGGGCGCAACGCAATGGGCAAACGTCACAATGTGGGGATTAGGCCTGAATACACTCGTTTTTATTGTTATCTCGCTGGTGACAAAACAAACCGATGATGAGCGGTATAGCGCGGAAATTTGCTCGGAAGATGAGCTGAGTCACCCCATTCGTTTAGCCCTCGACGTGCGCTCGCCGGACGAGATCATTGCGCGCCTCAGTTCACGCATTGGTGTTTCCACCGCCAAAACCGAAGTGGCCAGTGCGCTAGAGCGCTTAGCCCTGCCCCCCAACGAAAGCCGGCCCTACGCCCTACGGCGTCTACGTGACGAAATTGAGGCCAATCTGTCCAGCCTTATGGGTATTTCCATGGCCAGTGAAATTCTTGATCGTTTGGTGCCCTTCAAAGTGCCGGAAACCCACGGCGCAACCGACATTAACCTCATTGAAAGCCGTTTAGGGCAGGTGCGTAACCAACTCACAGGCTTGGCGGCGGAACTCAACAATTTGCGGCTCTACCACCGCCGCACACTGGAAGAACTCCCACTCGCCACATTTTCCATTGGGCAGGACATGGAAATTCTCATGTGGAATACCGCCATGGCGAAGCTCACCAAAATCCCCACGGATACCGTGAGCGGCTCCCACCTAAAAGACGTGGCCAGCCCTTGGGGCCGTATTCTCCACTTATTTGCCATATCCACAGAGCCACATCTATACAAACAAGCCATTGAAATTAATGACAAGCGGCGCTGGATCAGCCTGCACAAGGCCGCCATACCTTCGTCAAAAGCCCAGCAGTTCGACGGCCAAGTGATTTTGATCGAAGATGTAACCGAGCTCCAACTACTGGAACAGGAATTGGTGCACTCCGAACGTTTGGCCTCCGTAGGACGACTGGCGGCCGGGGTAGCGCACGAAATCGGCAATCCCGTTACGGGCATCGCCTGCCTTGCGCAGAACCTGCGCTATGAAACGGAAAATCCTGACATCATCGAAACAGCCGACCAGATTCTGTCGCAAACCGATCGCGTCAGCCGAATCGTGGCTACATTAGTTAGCTTTTCACATGCGGGCCGTCAATCCGCCCAAGACTTCCAAGCGGTTAGCCTGCGTGCCTGCGCGCAGGAAGCCATTAATTTATTGTCATTGCAGAAAGAAAAACCGCCAGTGCGCTTCGTTAATCAGTTGCCAACTGATTTAACGGTGTTTGCAGACGCCCAAAGGCTGATCCAAGTTTTTGTCAATTTATTGTCCAACTCGCGCGATGCCAGCCCCACCTACGGTGACATCATTGTGGCCGGCGAGCGCCACGGGGCTTATGTTGAATTCAGCGTGACGGATTACGGTAGCGGTATAGCACCGGAATACATCGATCGAGTATTTGAGCCATTCTTCACAACCAAGGAACCAGGACAAGGCACCGGGCTTGGCTTGGCGATGGTCTACAGCATCGTGGAAGACCATCAGGGAACATTAGATATAGTGTCGCCCGCACACCTCGACACGCAAAATGGCACCCGATTTATCATTAATTTGCCCGCCAATCTTGCAACCCAAGCGGCCAAAAGCAACACTAGCCTCCCCCAATGACGTTTACGGTTAAGCCCTTTTATGAGCAAAATTCTGATAGTCGAAGACGAAATCATCATTCGCACCGCGCTGCGCAAATTGTTGACTCGTCACAAATTCGATGTCCGCGAGGCAGGCTCGGTAAAAGAAGCGGTTAAGTTTAATTTAAACCAGTTCGATCTCATTATTTCCGACCTGCGCCTACCCGGCTCGCCCGGCACAGACCTCATTCAGGTCGCCGGAAAAGTGCCCGTGCTCATCATGACATCCTATGCCAGCCTCCGCTCCGCCGTGGACTCTATGCGCATGGGGGCAGTGGACTACATTGCCAAACCCTTCGACCATGATGAAATGGTGGAAGCCGTGCAACGCATTCTTCAAAAAGCCGCAAAATTGGCCGAGTCCGAAAAAAAGGGTGCGGCCGAAGATGTCACAGAAGTCGAAGGTATGATTGGCAGTTCGGCCATCATGAAGGAGGTTTACAGTAAAATTCACAAGGTGGCCCCCACCCAAGCTACAGTGCTTATCAACGGCGAAACCGGCACAGGCAAAGAATTGGTTGCCAGAGCACTGCATCACGAAAGCCCTCGCGCCAGCCACCCACTCATCTCCGTCAACTGCGCCGCCATTCCAGAAACGCTCATTGAAGCCGAGCTTTTCGGCCACGAGAAAGGTGCATTCACCGGTGCGGCAACCCATCGGGAAGGGCTAGTCGCCGCCGCTGATGGCGGCACCCTGTTTTTAGACGAAATAGGCGAATTACCACTGGAAGCACAAGCGCGTCTGTTACGTGTGCTGCAAGAAGGTGAAGTGCGCCCAATCGGCTCGGTGGAATCGCGCAAGGTGGATGTGCGCCTCGTGGCTGCCACGCACCGTGATCTGGGCAAACTTGCGCGGGAGGGGAAGTTTCGAGAGGACCTCTACTACCGGCTAAATGTCGTGCAATTAAAACTACCGCCCCTGCGTGAACGCGGCAAAGACATACTCACTCTCGCCGAAATCTTCGTAAAACGCTATTGCGCCGAACTTAAACGCCCGGCGCTGGCGCTAACACCGGAGGCCATCCAAGCCATTACCACCTACACATGGCCAGGCAACATTCGTGAACTCGAAAATGCCATCCAGCGCGCCGTCATCCTGTGTGAAAGCGAAACCGAACTGGACTATCGGCTGCTCGCCATTGATTTGGATTTAATTCACATGGACGACGAGCCACGCATTTCGCCCAGCCGTCGCAGCCCGACACCCATGGCTGAATCCAGCGAAGACCTATCCCTCGAAGATTATTTTCAACGTTTTGTCTTGGAACATCAGGATTCTATGAGTGAAACCGAATTGGCGCGCAAATTGGGCGTAAGTCGCAAATGCCTGTGGGAACGCCGCCAACGCTTAGGCATTCCGCGGACGAAAGGTGTGGCGCATACACACCTGAAATAGCGAGTTACGGGAACGCATTGGACGAATTTAAACGCTGGTAGTTTGCGGACTCACGCCCAGTGGGTACAACACAGAATCGTTGTAACCGCATAACACAGATATGTAACCCGCCCATTGCGCATCTAACGCCGCGTCCCCTGAGTCCATAAACAAACAGCGCCCATGCAGACTGGCCAGCTTAGATTGTGGCGCGATCACCTGAATAGCCGCCTTACCCAATTGACGCAAAAGAGCGGGCCGCAACTGCTGGTTGCCGCGCCCAATAATATGCCCCTGCCCGCCAATCACGGTAATAAAAATACGCACAGGCCCAGCATGTTGGCCTATTAACACCTCCAACTGATCGGCGGTAACATCCAAGCCCAACATCTGTCCCGCCAATACCACATCAAACCCCAGCAAAGTCGCAGGCAAACCCAAATGGTCCTGCACGCGGGATAAGGTGGATCCCGGCGCAAACACGCAGAGCACATTTTCAGTGATGAGCGACTTCAAATATTCTGCAATGTCCACCAACACCAACGCATCATCAACCAGCCCACCTTGTTTCACTTGCTGCACAAAACGGCCATCAAAAGGCACCAGCAACTGCCCATAGTGACGACTCTTAACCTTGCCTTCACGCAGCGCGGATTCATCTATGTCTCGCACCTCCGCCATGTGTACATTTAACAGCTCGCCTTTCACCAATAAGTGCAATAATTCAGCCGCCGCCGTTGGATTTATGGCATACACCGCGGACTGCATTTTTACTCCCGCCGGCACCCCCAATACCAACTGTTGCGGGCACTCCGTGCTGACTAAACCACACACATCGCGAGCGGTGCCGTCACCACCCACAAACACCAGAATATCGACGCCTCTGGCGATTATCTCTTGCGTAGCCAAAAGAGTATCTTGCCTGGCCGTATGTGCCGGCGGCCGATATTTTATCAATTCAAATGAAAAATCCGCTGCATTTACAGCTTCACCGCCCATAATGCCGTCGGCAGTTATGATATGGATATGTTCCTTAAGCGGTGCCATACACTGTAAAAACACAGCAGCCCGCGCCAGTGCATGTAGATTTTTTTGTGCGGCAATGGCATCAGCTAATAGTAAATTATCGCTGCCTTTATTAGCCAAAGCTCCGCCAGATCCCGCCAACGGATTAATTAAAAAACCCAGCCTAAATACACTCATAAAGCCTACGCCAATCAACTCGATAACACAGCTAAAAATAGGTTCACTCGCGAAACCGATACCACTAAACGTCTCGGCGTTTGCTTGCATTTTTCGCACAGAGTCAAGGTAAATTTCGTTTTAGAAATTGCGCCGAAATGGATAAATCGAAATGCGCCTTAAAGGTTAAATCCGAGCGCACGCAAACAGGGCGCCAACTCCAAATTGGGCGATACAAAATAATGGCTCAGTTCCCGACGTTTCGGATATTCCTTACGCAACACATCGAATCCTTTAGCGGTATTTCCCTGCGAAACAGCCAAGGCTCTTAATTGTTGATCGTCCCGCGTGACATCATAAATATCCAACAGCGTGGAATTAATATCCGTGAAATGCAAACATTCCGCTTCGCCCAACGCCAGCGTCATCACTTGGTTATCATGACTATCTAGCTCTGCCGCCGGCACCTGCAAAAACTCGCCCAACGCGCGGTGAATCATCCGTGACCCATTCACCCGCCCCTCGTAGCTATAACCTGCAATATGCGGCGTGCCTAACTGAATTTTATGGAGCAAAGGCACCAGAAGGTCCGGCTCCCCCTCCCATACATCCAACACCACCTGCAAATCTGCCCCTGCATTTAAGTGTTGCAATAACGCATGGTTATCAATCACCTCGCCTCGCCCCGCATTAAGCAGTAACGCACCCGGCTTTATTGTTTGCAGCGCGGCCGTGTCAATAAGATGATAAGTAGGATTAGTGCCATTGCGCGTGAGGGGAGTATGCAAACAAATAATGTCGCAACTCAACACCTCATCAAAGCTCACCCAATTAATATCTGGAGAATGTTTAAATGGATCGAACGCGCAAACATTTACGCCGGCACTCGCTAATACACGAAAAAGTCGCCCGCCTACATTGCCACAGCCGACGATGCCTATGCGTTGACTGCGCCATGTGGGGTGAAGTTTAGCCAACGCACTAAGCACATACTGCACCACACCACCGGCGTTGCAGCCCGGCGCGCTGGCAACAGCAATGCCAGCTCCTTGCAAAAACTCAAGGTCCAAATGATCTACGCCGATGGTGCAGGTGCCAACAAATTTGACCTGTGATTGCGCCAATAAATCGGCATTAACTTTGGTTACCGAACGCACCAGTAGAATATCGGCGCCGGCCAGATCTTGGGCCTGCATACCGCGGCCACTCAATGCATGCACCTCACCATAACGCGCAAAAAACTCATTTAAATATGGGATATTTTCATCGGCTACAATTTTCATTTTGCACATTTAACCTATTTGTATACAGTCATTCAATCCAGAAATTCTGGACAATAATATTCTGGCAATAGAAAAGAGGGTGCGCCATAAAACTCGCTTAAGGCGCTAGCAAATAGCAATGGGCGGGGAGGCAAACCCTGTTCACACCAAACTTGGGCCTGCACAGCAATCGCGTTTTTAAACTCAACTGAAGGGCTAGCGCCAGCAGTCAAATTGTCAGCACTGACACGAAACCGAATATTGCAGGCACGAGAAAAAATCCATTCAAACGCTTGCGGCTTAACCTCGACCCGCTCAAATTCTTGTTGCTGCACCGCACTCCTACCGTCGGGAGCATACCAGTATCCAAAATCCACTAATTTACGTCGCGCCGCTCCGGCCACGCACCAATGTGCCACCTCATGTAGCGCACTTGAAAAATAATCCCGCGTGAAAATGATTTTATGGAAAGACTGCGGGTCAGAAGCCGGTAAATAAATAGGCTCATCGCCGCCACCGCACAACTGAGTACGCAGGCTGTTCTCAAATCGACCGTTGAATAGCGAAATGAGCTGAGCGGCCTGGCGATCATTCCTCTGTTTCTCCGTCATAGACACAACACACAAAATACAGTCTGTTTAGTTTTATACATCACAAAATTAATTCGCTTGCTGGGTGTTGTTATGGGGGTATTGTGCATATACTGTAGCTGTAGATGGTACTTTCTTTCCAAACCGGCCTAGGGCATTTAGCCAATGGCTACCAGAGGAGGTAGTATTATGAAGACCTCAGACACGGCTCACAACTCCAATGTGATCGACCTCTTCACTCGGAAACCCTACGTTTCCCGCGATGAAGCACGCTTCATCCGACTCTCACTTGAACTCGACGGCATAGAAATGTTGTATTCCAACGAATCCAACAACGATCGACTTTTTAGTTTGAAAATTCTCGCTTGGGGCCTACGGGCGAATGGCGAAGTGACGGGTTTGGTACCCTGGCTCAACGCGCTGATCCCCTGCAATGAAATTCACGACCCCATACATGGCCGCTGGGAAGGCTATTATGATCCAGGCGTGGATGAAATATTTTTTGATGCCCCCATGCACAAGGTGATCGAGCTGGAAACAGCTGCCGAATATTTTGATTATATTTGTGAAAGCCCAGATGAGGTGATACAAGAGCTACCCGATACGCTCGGCACCCATGCGGTCTTCTCAGACAAAGAACACAAAACACTCATCCTGCAAGAAATTATCAGCTGGCGCTTACACAATGATGGGTCAATTCTCGGCATGCTTATCGACCCAAGCAAGGTAGAATCCACGCCGGTGCTGCCTGGCGATGAGTGCCTATACCCAGCACAATCGAAAAACAATTTTCGGTATTTTTTTCAGCATCACATTGCCAACAAAATCAAATCCGAAGACCCAGATGCATTAGCCGCTATGAGCTTGTTAGTGGAAGAATCCTCGCGCTAACGGGCCCTGCAATTTTCAAAAAATGAATAGGCA
>CAMCXE010000042.1 GCA_945882995.1 Thalassocella blandensis
AAAAGCTGTGTAATCCATTGGTGTGATTAGCAAAAGTTAAAAATCACGGGCAATCTGGTTGGTTGTTCGTGATTTTTAACTTTTGCTAGGCGCGCCAAGGGGTTGCGCAGACTTTGGTGATCCAACTGAGGTTTCTAGGGTTAAGACTATGTGCTTGCGAGTTGCTCAATTTCCAGCGAAGTTTGTGGTTAAGGAGCGGAGTAGGCGTACTCCACCCCAATAAACCGCCCGCCCTTGCGGGCGGGAACCTTAACACCCCATCACCTTTTTACCACCGCGCAATTCGGCTAAGGGGCTCCCTCAGGAATTATTGAAAAAGGTAACAGGGTAAAGTTAAAAGCTAATTTGACCGCTCTCGCCCGTCCTGGGCTGCGCGGCATAAGTAATTCCCTTTACAAATCCTGAACGAGACGAAAGCCGTAGTTAAAGTCGCGAGAGAGAGGCGGGGCGCCCAGGCTACTTCCAGTCGAACGCAGATCGTCCGGATTAAAAAGCCAAGAGCCGCCGCGCAGCGTACGGTAGTCGCACGAGCTAGCTGAATCAAAACAGGTTTGCGTCCACTGAAACACATTACCGACCACATCGTACAGTCCGTAGGGATTTGGCTTAAATGAGCCCACTGGGGCGGTTTGTTTGGCATCCCACCGGCTGCCACAGCCATTACAATTAGCATTGCCCACACCTATATCATCGCCCCAATAATACGCGGTGGTAGTGCCACCGCGGGCTGCGTATTCCCATTCCTCTGTGCTAGGCAACCGAAATTTCCCGCCGGTTTGGGTGCTTAACCATGCGGCGTAAGCTACGGCGTCGTCCCAACTCACGTTAATCACCGGCCGGTTAGCCCTGCCCCAACCAACATCGTCTGGTTTTGGCTGGCCGGTTGCTGCGGCATAGGCGTCGTACTCCGCAAACGTGGTGGTGTATTTGCTCATTTTAAAGGTTTGGCCGGGAATACTAAGCATTTCCGGCATGGCAAGAATGCCGCTGGTAGCGGTGCTTTCCGGCACAAAATAGGCGGTAACCGTGCATTCAGTTTTTAGTGCCTCGGTGGTGTATACATCACCAAGCAGCGCCCCATTACAACCACCCACACCGGCAATTTTATAACCGAATTGCGGAGTGATTTTAAGTTGTATCGCATGACCATACTGAAGGTTAGGATCTTGATCGTCAGCAGGGTTCACATACCCGATATCACCCTTGCCAACCACCGCAAGGGTTAGCTTGGCAGGGGATTTAACCGTTAGCCAAAAGGCCGTGCTAGGTACGCAGCTGGCGCCAACGGCGTATTCGCACACTTTTAGCCCGGCTTCGGTTTGCTCTAAAAGCTCTAACACGCTGGCAACGGCGTTATGGGTAAACAACAGTTTTCCATTCGCAATTTTGACTGAGCTGCCGATGTAATCCTGATAAACCGCCTTGCCTGAAATATCAAACCCAGCGGAATAAACGTAGTTTTTGAAATTGAAGTATTGGTAATTGAGAGGCCTAAATGACCATACCTCATGACCTGTGGCGGTGGCTTTATAAAAATTTGCGTTATTTCCGGAGAAAAAGAGCCAGGGGCCAAACTCAGTGACATGATCAACTGACGTCCAGCGATGTAGAGCATCCGCCAACACCGCAACCGACCCCTTAGCTTGTCGCAAACTCCAGATTGTTTTGCCGTTAACGGCTATTAGCTTTTCCGTCTCGGGCAGCGTTGGGTCACACCGGGTGTGGTTGCACCTGGAACCATAATTTATCTCTTGCGTTGCTGTATTAAAACTCCAGTTTCGAGCTGGTCCACCGATATTTGCGCGCTGAAGATGGTCGCTTGAAAAAAGCTCGACATAATCGTTGGTCTGCCAAACACCCAATAAATCACTTTCCTTTAACGCCACATTCACTTGTTGTTTTATCAAGGTGCCGAAGTCGATAGTCATAACGCCGGCGTTATTATCCAGTGTTACGTAGCCGTAACCCACGCCATGGTCTTTAACAAAATACATAGTGCCGGTGTGGGTGGGGCCGCCGCCTATGGAGTCCAGTGCCAGCTTGTTGCCGTCTAGCTTCCAGCCAAACAGGCTATTAGCCGCCGCATCACTTACAGGATGCGAAGTGGCGGAGCCGTTGGCGGCAAACTGGATGCTATTAACACCGCCGTAGCTGGCGCCGCTTTGTTTAAACCAAGTACCTTCAATGGTCGCGGAACCCGGTGCTATAGCCTTAGCCAAGTTTATAAGCTTGGTGGTGTAATTGTTGGGCAGGGAGTAAGTTTGGTAAATGGGGTTGCTAATAGTGGGCACAAATTGAGCCGTGTGCTGCCAAACAACCGATGAGGCAATTTTACCTTGATCCACTAATGTGAATTCGGCAGCGGATAGCGCCCAGCTACCCTCAACATAATTGTTCCCTCTGGGAACACCCAAGAGCTTAGAAATCACGCCGCCGTAGGCGGAGGCAACAATGGGCAATCCCGAGAAACCCAAAACCACTTTATTGCCGGTTTTTATCCAGGTGAGCGCATATTGAGCCGTCGCTGTCGTTATGTTGCCCGTGCCACCTGGGTTTAGGCTGATAAGCGCACTAAATGCGAAAATTTGATCGCGGGCATCTAAGAAGGGCGCGAACCCGGTTACATAATATTGCCCGAGTGGCTCAGCTCCACTGACATAACCTAAATTGGTATCGGCCTGAATAGCCTTAATGGTGTTGTCGATGAGCACTGGGTCTTTTGCGTTGATATCCGCGATGAATTGTTTGACCAAGGCGGTTTTGGTAGCTAATTCCAGCGTAGTAGCCGCTCCCTCGGGCAGTGCAAATTGCCCATCGGCCACAATTTTTACCAACGCTGCCAGCCGATATTTCTCAGCGGCGTCCGCGTTCAAAACGGAATTCTGCAGCGCGCTATCGGTTGCCGGTAAAGTCGCCGCGTTGCCAGACAACACATATTCTGCGGTAGTGACATTGGTGATGTTTACCCCAAAATTTTCAGTTTTATCCACAATGTGGTCAGCACCCGCTTGCGTGGTGAGTGTGGCCACCGATGGCAGTACGGAAACCAATTCCACCTGAGCCTGCCCAGCCGCGCCTTTTGCCACAGCCTTAATAGGTTTGCCAATGTCCGCGGTATCAACCTTAAGGGTGGCGCTGTAGTAGCCATCAGCATCTGCCTTGACTGCCAATATCACCTGCCCGCCGACATAAAACGTGATGCTCGCATTGGGCATGGTGTTATCGGTGACTAAGCCCGTGATGGTGACGCTATTAGCAGCGACTGAACTACTCGATGCGCTGCTAGACGACGAGGAAGAACTGCTGGCCACACCCGAAGAGCTAGAGCTGCTTGAGCTAGTCGCACCGCTTGAACTGCTAGACGATGCGATGGAGCTGCTGGCCACACTTGAGGAGCTGGCCTTGCTGGAGCTTGTCGCGCCACTTGGCGTCGAGGTGGACGCAGCCCCGCCCGAACTTTTACCGCCGCAAGCCGTAAGTGCAAAGATCGCCGCGCCGGCCGCAACGATCAGGTTAAATTTGGAAGAGTACATCATAGGTATGGTTCCAGTTTTTAGTCCGTGTAGTAGGGTAAAGTCGATCATATGGCGCACTCAGCACTGGATAACCAACGCTTAGCCACGCGGCAGGCTAACGCAGGCTAAAAGCCTTGGTCAACGCCAAACGTCGGTTTTCGCGGCGGTGCGCCCCCACCAAAGTGGCAATGCCATAAACCTAGAAGGCTATGTTGAATCACCAAGCCCGCGTAAACCCAAGGCGCGTTTAGGGTTAATTAACAAAAATTAACGGCCGACTAAGCGACGGGGCATTTTTAGCTTCTGCCCATCACGCCAACGGAATACAAAACTTTTGACGGTTCAACTGTGGTTGTGGCTGGTGTTACCAAGCCTTGTTGTCAGTGACCGACAGAACGATTTCTACTGTGGGTGCGAGCCCCTAGTCACTTTGCTGGCGCCGCTGTTACCCAGCGCCAGCAGTGCGGCCGGATTGCTGTGGGCCAAACCAAAGGACCTTAAGTGTTTCCAGCATTAGGACGCTTAACAGGCTAGCGGTGCCGCCTAAGATCAGTTGCCACCAAGCTAATTGGCCAAAGCCGAACAGCCGCTGGGCAGGTGGCCAAAATAGGGCTGCGGTGAGCACGGCGGTCACTAGGCTCATTAATAACCACAGTGAACGATTGGGGCGGATTATGGCGTTCCAGAGTGAGGCGCTGAAGGAGCGGTTAACCAAAATTAGGCCCATATTGGATGTGACTAAGGTGTAAAAAACCAGGGCGCGCAGGTTCTGCTCCGCCATGTTTAGGTTTGCGCCAGCAATCAGTATTGCCGCTAAAACGGTAAATACTATGCCCCCTTGGAGTATTCCCCACAGCATGCGCTGGCGTTGTAGTAGCGGGCTTTTGGGGTTGCGGGGAGGGCGTTGCATGGTGTCTGGTTCGGCGGCTTCGGCTTCAAACACGATGGAGCAGGCTGGGTCTATGATCATTTCCAAGAATGCGATATGGATCGGCGCGAGGATCAGCGGCAGGCCGGTGAGCAGGGGTAACAGAGCTAAGCCCGCGGTGGGAATATGCACCGCCACGATGAATTCGATGGCTTTGCGCAGGTTGTCGTAAATACGGCGCCCTAGGCGAATGCTGGTCACAATTGCGCCAAAGTCGTCATCCAATAGTACTAGGGCGGAGGCTTCCCGGGCCACGTCGGTGCCGCGTTTACCCATGGCAATACCAATGTGTGCGGCTTTGATTGCTGGGGCGTCGTTAACCCCGTCGCCGGTCATGGCCACTACTTCGCCGTCGGCTTTAAGGCCGTTCACAATCCGCAGCTTCTGGACCGGGTGGATGCGGGCAAACACGCGGGTGGTTTTGAGTTTGGCCGCTAATTCCGCGTCGCTCAGGGCATCTATTTGCTCGCCGGTGAGCAGGCTCGTGGCGTCAATGCCGGCCTGAGCGGCAATGGCCGTGGCGGTTAGCGCGTAGTCGCCGGTGATCATCACCACGCGAATGCCGGCGGAATGGCATTGGGCTACGGCTGCTGGCACGGTGGGGCGCAGTGGGTCGGCAAAACCTAACAGGCCGTGGACTTCGAAGCGCAGTTGCAGCGGGGAATCCGGCTGGGGTGTGCCGCTGGCTGGGCGCGCACTGGCCACGCCCAAGATGCGCATGCCTTGTGTTGCCATGGCGTCGGCGGCGGCTGTAGCGGCACTTAGCGCCGGTTCACTGAGTTGACATAAGCGGGCGATGGCTTCCAGCGCACCCTTGCTGTAGGCGGTGACGCCCGCGCCGTCGGCGTCAGTGAGCAGCCGTGTGATGGCGAGGAGCTCGGGCCTCAAACCAAAGGTGTGCACGAGTGGGCGCTGCTGCAGGGCGCCGAGGCTAGCCGGGAGCAGTTGTTGCGCCAAGGTCTGCACCGCCACATCCATTGGGTCTGCCGACTGTAATGGGCAGGACAACACCGCCGCTTCAAGCAGGCTTTGTGCGGCGGTGCTCAGAGGCTCTGTCTGTTTAGCATCGGCGCGCCAAGTGACCCTGCTGTGCTGCATGGCTACCAGCGTCATTTGGTTGGCGGTGAGGGTGCCGGTTTTGTCGGTGCATAACACTGTAGTGGCGCCGAGGGTTTCAATGGCTGAGGCGCGCCGCGTTAGCACGCGAGCGAGGGAAATGCGCCAAGCGCCCATGGCCATAAATACGGCCAGCACCACGGGGATTTCTGCTGGCATCATGCTCATGCTCAGGGCGATTCCGCGCAGTAGCGCCTCTAACCAAGAGCCGCGCAAGGTGCCGTAAAGAAGCACGGTGATGAGCGCCGCTGCGCCGCCGAGTAGTGCAAACGTGCGCACAAAACCCGTCAGCTGGCGCTTCAGGTGCGGTTGCTCGTTTTCGATGCTATTCAATGCTTCGCCTAGGCGGCCAATCTCGGTATGGGCGCCAGTACTTATGACCTGGGCTTGCCCAGAGCCGCGTACCACTAGGGTGCCGGCATAAACCCTTTGAGGGCTGTGGACGGGTGTTGGCTTGTCGGCGGCGGCATTGGATGCTGTGGCTGTATCCGCGGCGCTAATCGCTGTGGTCGGGGCGGCGTTTTTTGTGACGGGTACGGACTCTCCGGTCAGCAAGGATTCATCCAGCAGCAGGTCGTGGGCCAGCTGCAGCTGCGCGTCCGCCGCCACTCGGGCGCCTTCGCTCAGTAACATTAGGTCGCCGCGCACCAGCTCACGTCCGGCAATTTGCTGCACACGGCCATCGCGGATAACTCGGGCGCGGGGGCTGGCTAGGTTGCGCAGCGTCTCCAGTACCCGTTCGCTGCGCGATTGCTGCACGAGGGTGATACTCACCGAAAATGTGGCGAAAAGCAGCAGCATCAAGGCTTCTAGGGGATCGCCGAGCAACAGGTACACCAAACCGCCGCCGATCAATAAGGCCAGCATTGGCTCCTTCGCCACATCCAGCAATATCCGCCCGAAGTGGCGTTTGTCCGGCGACGGCAGCTCGTTATACCCCTCCGTGCGCAAACGCTCGGCGGCGGTGGTGGCGGAGAGGCCTTCAACTTCTGGTGATTTGGAGAGCGGCATGGCGTTACTCCTATGGACAGATGTACCCAGTAGCGTCGGTTGAGTCACCAAGGTCTGCACAATCCCTTGGTGATCTAAGTGAGGTTTCTAAGTTGGAAGGGAGTGGGAGCATCGGTTGCTGCCTATGGGGCTGTGAACCTCGGGTTTACTAGGTTTTATAGGTGGTAAGCGTCAGTTGGTTTTCATGTTAACAAATAACGCTTGGCAAGACATCGGGATACCATTTGAATTTTACCCCTCGACCCAGCAGAATCCCCAACCCCCTGTTCGGAGACTTGCCGTGACCACTGAAGCTTTTGTCCATCTGCGCGTACACAGTGAATTTTCCTTGGTGGACAGCATCGTGCGGGTCAAGCAGTTAGTCAAAAAGGTCGCTGAGCGCAACATGGCGGCCTGTGGCATTAGCGACCTTGGTAATTTCTTTGGCTTGATTAAGTTTTATAAGGCCGCGCAGGGCGCGGGTATTAAGCCTATAGCTGGCTGCGATTTTATTATCCCCAGCGCGGTGGAGGAGGGTGGCCGCGCCCAAGTCACCTTGTTAGCCATGAATAATCGCGGCTACAAAAACATCATCGAGCTGATCTCACGGGGTTACCAGTCGGGGCAGGTGCTGGGCGTGATCTGTTTACAGCGCGCCTGGCTGACTGAGTTGAGCGACGACGTGATTGTGCTGTCCGGTGGGCGCGGTGGCGATGTGGGTCAAGCCCTGTTGGCGGGGCGCGAAGCCCAGGCGGCTAGCTTGCTGGCGGCTTGGATGGCGGACTTCCCCGACCGTTTTTACCTTGAATTACAGCGCACTAATCGCCCCAATGAAGAGGCTTACTTGCATTTGGCCGTGGCCTTGGCCGAGCAGTTGGACTGCCCAGTGGTGGCAACCAACGATGTGCGTTTTTTGGACCGCAGCCAGTTCGATGTACATGAGGCGCGCGTGTGTATTACCGAAGGTTGCGCCCTAGACGACCCGCGCCGTTCGCGCAATTACTCTGAAGAGCAATATCTGCGCACGCCAGCCGAGATGGTGGCGCTGTTTGCCGATGTGCCGGAGGCCATAGTCAACAGCGTGGAAATCGCCAAACGCTGCAGTTTAGATATTCAAATGGGCAAGTATTTTTTGCCGGAATACCCCATCCCCGCTGGCCTTACCGAAAATGACTTTTTTGCACAGGTGTCCAAGGCCGGGTTGGAAAAACGCCTGAGTAAAATTCTGCGGGCAGATGACCCGGACTACGCCGCCAAACGCCAAGTGTATGACGAGCGTATTGAGTTCGAGCTGAAAATTATTACCCAAATGGGGTTTGCGGGTTACTTCCTAATCGTGATGGACTTTATCGGCTGGGCGAAAGGCCAAGATATTCCGGTGGGCCCCGGCCGGGGCTCGGGTGCTGGCTCGTTGGTGGCCTATTCACTGGATATCACCGACCTAGACCCGCTGCAATACGACTTGCTGTTCGAGCGCTTTTTGAACCCCGAACGGGTGTCCATGCCGGACTTCGATATCGACTTTTGTATGGATAAACGTGACCGCGTGATCGGCTATGTGGCCGATAACTATGGCCGCAATGCGGTTTCGCAAATCATCACCTTCGGCACCATGGCCGCCAAAGCGGTGGTGCGCGATGTGGCCCGTGTGCAGGGCAAGTCTTATGGTTTGGCGGACAAACTCTCCAAGATGATCCCTGGCCACCCCGGCATGACACTGATGGTGGCCCATGAGCAGGAAGAAATTCTGCGTGACTTTTTAGCGAACGATGCGGATGCCCAGGAAATTTGGGACATGGCGTTGCAGCTTGAAGGCATCACCCGCAATGTGGGCAAACACGCCGGCGGTGTGGTGATAGCGCCCACCAAACTCACCGATTTTGCGCCGCTCTACTGTGATGATTCGGGCGCGGGATTGGTGACCCAGTACGATAAAAACGATGTGGAAGAAGCGGGGCTGGTGAAGTTTGACTTCTTAGGCTTGCGCACCCTGACCATTATCGACTGGGCAAAAAAGATGATCGACCACCGCTTGGAAGCCAAAGGCGAGCCGTTACTCGACATCAGCCTACTGCCGTTGGATGACGAAGCCACCTATCGACTGTTAAAACGCGCCGAAACTACCGCCGTATTCCAGCTGGAATCCCGCGGCATGAAGGATTTGATTAAGCGTTTGCAGCCGGACAACCTCGAAGACCTTATCGCCTTGGTTGCCCTGTTTCGCCCTGGGCCACTGCAGTCGGGCATGGTGGATGACTTTATCAACCGCAAACATGGCCGCGCCAAGGTGGCCTACCCAGACGTGAAGTACCAGCACACCAGCCTCAAGCCCATTTTGGAGCCCACCTACGGGGTGATTGTTTACCAAGAACAGGTGATGCAAATTGCTCAGGTGTTGGCGGGCTATACCCTTGGCGGCGCCGACATGTTGCGTCGCGCCATGGGTAAAAAGAAGCCCGAGGAAATGGCCAAGCAGCGCGAGGTCTTCCAAGAAGGGGCAAAAAGCCAAGGTATAGACCCAGAGCTGGCCATCAAAATTTTTGACCTTGTGGAAAAGTTCGCCGGCTACGGTTTTAACAAATCCCACTCGGCGGCTTACGCCTTGGTGTCCTACCAGACGGCTTGGCTAAAAGCCCATTACCCCTCGCAATTTATGGCTGCCACCATGTCTTCCGATATGGATAAAACCGAAAAGGTGGTGACGTTTATTGAGGAGGTGCGCAGCATGGGGATAACCTTGCTGCCGCCGGATGTGAACGCTGGGGAATACCATTTCACCGTGGATGCACAGGACAACATCATCTATGGCTTGGGCGCCATTAAGGGGCTGGGTGAAGGCCCGGTGGACAGCATTATCGCCGCACGTCAAAGCGGCCCTTTCACGGATTTATTCGATTTCTGTGCGCGAGTGGATCCACGCAAGGTCAACAAACGCGCCCTTGAAGCCCTGATTCGCAGTGGCGCATTGGATTCCATAGCACCGGGCGTGGACGTAGATTTTGACCGCGCTGTACTCTGGGCCGCCATGAGTGAAGCGGTGCGCACTGCCGAGCAGGCGCACGCCAATCAAAACGCCGGCATCATGGACATGTTCGGCGCTATGGAGACGGTTAAGCCCAGCCGCGACGAGGTGTACCGCGACTTCCAGCAACAGCGACGTTGGGGAATTAAAGAGCGGTTGAATGGCGAACGCGATACGCTGGGCCTCTACCTCACGGGGCACCCCATTGACGCCTATGAGGCGGAACTTAGCCATATCGTCAGCTCGCGTTTATCTCACTTGCGGCCCGACAAAGCCAAACAAACTGTGGCTGGGTTGGTAGTGGCATTTCGCGTGATGAAGACCAAAAAAGGTGACAACATGGGTTTTGTCACGCTGGATGATCGCACCGGTCGTTTGGAGGTGGCGGTATTCGCCGATCAATACGCCGCCCATCGCGACAAGTTAGTGAAAGATGCCCTTTTAGTTATCGATGGCCAAATTAGTAATGATGATTACAACGGCGGCCTGAAAATGCGCGCCGATGAGGTGAGTTTGTTGGCGGACGCGCGTGAGGGCCGGGTGGTGGCCATTCGCTTACGCTGGCAACCGTCGCTTTTGCCGCAGGAGGCGGTACAAGAGTTAAAGCAGAGTTTGCAGCCTTTTGTGCCGGGCAGTTGTGATCTGGTGATTGACTACCAATTGCCGCAGACCCAGGGCGATGTGCGCCTCGGCAGTGCTTGGAAAGTGCAGCCCAGTGATGAACTTTTGCAGTCGTTGCGAGGGCTTTACGGTTTGGATAAGGTGAGTTTGGTGTATCGCTAGTCTTGGCAAGCGCAGCGTTCAAGTGTGAATTAGCTGTTAATTTAGCCGCGGCTTGGTGCTACAATCGCTCGTTTTTTTGTCGGCGAATTTCCTGATTATTCGGAGAACATCGTCAAACGCCCCCCCTCACGATTTCGGTTTATGAATTTAAATTACCTTAGCTTTGAACAATCCATCGCCGAATTAGAAGGCAAAATTGAAGAACTGCAACTGGTAGGGTCGGACAACCGGCTCAACATCAGTGACGAAATTTCCCGCTTGCGAGACAAATCCACCAAGCTCACAGAAAGCATTTACGCCAATCTCACCCCTTGGCAAATCGTTCAAGTGGCGCGTCACCCCCACCGCCCACATGCGGTGGACTATATCGAACGTATCTTCGACGATTGGGATGAATTGCACGGCGACCGTCATTTTGGCGATGACAAAGCCATAGTCGCCGGCGTGGCGCGGTTGGACGGCAAGCCGGTAATGGTCATCGGCGAAGAAAAAGGCCGCAGCGTACAAGACAAAGTGGCACGCAATTTCGGCATGCCTAAGCCCGAGGGTTATCGCAAAGCCTTGCGCTTAATGAATATGGCCGAACGTTTCAAACTGCCTGTGTTAACCCTCATCGACACTCCCGGTGCCTACCCAGGAATTGACTCTGAAGAGCGGGGCATCAGTGAGGCCATTGCCCAAAACCTCGCCGTCATGTCGCGCTTGCGCACGCCAATAATTTGCACGGTGATTGGCGAGGGTTCCTCTGGCGGCGCTTTGGCCATTGGCGTGGGTGATCAGCTCAATATGCTGCAATATTCCACCTATTTCGTAATTTCGCCCGAAGGCTGCGCCAATATCATTTGGAAAACCGTGGACAAAGCGCCACTCGCCGCGGAAGCCATGGGTGTAACCTCTAAGGTGTTGGAAGGTTTGGGTATCGTGGATGAAACCATCCCCGAACCCTTGGGCGGTGCGCACCGCAATCTGGATGCTATGGCTAACAAACTTAAGGAGCGTCTCATTGCTCAGCTGGAGCGTCTGCAGGCCAAGAATCTTGATAGTTTGTTAGAGCAGCGCTACGCGCGGTTAATGAGTTACGGAAATTAGCCGGCCACTAATCCAAGTGCGCCTAAACGGATGCAGGCGTTAGAGTCACGCCAAGCAGCCAAAGCTGGGTAACCGCTTCCGAGTTGGCTGGCCCAGCTGGCCCTATAGGCTTTACACGGCGAGCCCAGCTCTGTGTTGCGCGCAACAGCCCGCAGCGGTTGTTGGTGAATAGGGTAGGGCGCGCGTTTGGTCTAATTAGCTCGCCCCTAGGCAATATCTGTGATCGGCGTTGCAAATAAATCCCCAATACTCCCTAAAAAACTTCGGCTTCACCTATCATCAATGCACAGCCGCGGCGTTGCTTGCGGTGACACTCGAAACAGAATTGGGTAGCATAGCCCGCAAGCGCTGTGCGGTTAGCCGCGGGGCGTTAGGTCTAGCGGCTAGTTTTGCCCCTAGTGGTTCCATATTGCTGGCGCAGGGCTTAGGCGCTTTTGACCCATAACCATAAAAAACGGCAAATTGACCGATATAAACCCATAGGAAAGCACGCGTGAATTCGGCAGAGTCAGTAAACCTCCAGTCACTAAGCATACTGCGCAACGAGCTGGTGGCTACCATCGAGCAGGCCGCCCAAGATTTGGAGCTGTTTGTGACCGGGGGGCAAGATGGCAACCCGCTCAAAGCCTGTGTTGACGGCGTAAAGCAGATTTTGGGCATTCTTAAATTGTTGCAATTCCGCGGTGCCGCCCTGTTGGTGGAGGAGTTGTATATCGCCCTCAATAGTATTGCGGGCAGCGCGTCGGGCGCTTTGTACGAGAAACGCCTCGAGCAGATCACCGACACTTTTTTTGTGTTGGCCCGCTACCTTGAATACATTCAGCAAAGCAGCAGTAAATTGCCTGTTCTTCTAGTCCCTTTCATTAATGATTTGCGCAAATTGCGGCGCGAACCGGTTTTGCCAGAGAGCCACTTTTTTGTTGCCAACCTGAATTACGTCCCCCTGCTGCCCGCTTTTGAACCCATGCCGGTGAGCGACAATGATTTTCGTCCCTTATTGAGTCGCTTACGCCACATGTACCAGCTGGGTTTACTTGGCGTATTGCGCGACAAGCAAACACCGGCGGCCTTGGGGTTGATGCGGCGCGCATTGATTCGACTGCAACGCTTAGGCGGGCAAGACCAGCCGTTAACCCTGTTGTGGTGGCTAAGTAATCTTGCTATTCAAGCCTTAAGCGCCCAGAGCATGGAGCTCATCGAGTCGCGCAAAATGTTGCTCAGTCGCATTGACCGCGTCATTAGTCAGGTGCAGAAGGGCGGTCGCGCCGCGTTTGGTGCTGTGCCACCCAAAGGGCTCGTGAAGGAGCTGATTTACCTCTTGGCGATTTCCGGCGCAGACGACGAGACCCTTGGTAGTTTGTTGCGCGGTTACGGCGTACCGCCGCAAACCTTAAATGAGGGCGACTTGGCTCGCGAACGCCAGGCTCTCCGCGGCCCTAGCCAACAAACGGTGAATTCTTTGTCGCGCGTGTTGCAGCTGGAGTTAAGCAGCGCTAAAAGTATTCTGGAGCACGCATCGCTTAACGGTTACGCCATAGACGATTTGCCAGGCTTAATCGAAACCCTGAGCAAAATTGCTGGAATTCTTGCTGTGGTTGGCTTGGTCGGCCCCAGCCAAGTACTAAAAATCAATTTGCCGAAAGTTGAAGCCTGGAGCGCAGCGGGGGCTCAAGCGAATGACCAAGACTTAGAAGCCCTAGCCAAAACCCTGCTCTACCTCGAGAGTGCCGTCGCTTCGCTGGAGACCACCCGCTTTAACGATGCACGCTTGATGTCCTCCAGCGAAGCGGGACAAAAAGAAGTTGTCGCCATGAGCGAGCTGGCCAACGCGGAACGCATTGTGTTGGCCGAATCGCAAGCCGCCCTGACGCTAACCAAGCGGGCTATCGGCGCTTTCACTGAATCCGGATATGACCTCGGCCATATCCTTAATATTTCCAAAGTTCTCGAATCGGTGTGGGGGGCAATGGTGGTGCTTAATCAGCCGCGCGCGGCAGCCTGCCTGCAGAGCTGTATGCAGTTTATCGATGGCGTATTGCTGAAGCATGAACGCCCGGCGGCCCTACAAGAATTGCTGGAGACCTTTGCCGACGCCCTGATCAGTATCGAGTACATGCTGGAAACCTCGCCGCAGGCATCGCGCCTTGATGAATCAGTACTCCAAGTTGCGGAAGAAAGTTTGGCGGCGTTGGGTTACCCGGTTCAGGCTAGATGAGTTTTGCGGCTGGGTTCGATCCCAGCGTAGATTGGCAACCGCACAACCTTGTTGTAGTGGTTGAGGGGCGCATTCTGGCCGATGTTGCGGCCGCTCGCACCGTCCTGCGTTGGGGGCAGCTGGCCAGTGCAATGCCAGTGGTGCTGACCAGTCATCATCTGGGCGGGTGGTGTGGCGAACCGGTTTTTGTGGTTGATCTAGCGGTTTCATCAAATTTCCATCCAGAGCTGGAGCTATTGAGTCTGCGCAGTTTGCTTGATCGCGTGACCCCCGCAGAATTTGATCTGTTGGGACGCGCGCTGCAGATTGTCAATTGGCGCCAAACGCACCGTTTTTGCGGCTCCTGTGCTACCCCCACCGCATTATCCGATCAGGAGCTGTGCCTCCACTGCCCCAGGTGCAAGGCGCAGTTTTATCCGCGTATTGCCCCCTGTGTCATTGGCTTGGTTAATCGGGGCCAGAATTTATTGCTTGCCCATCATCAGCGCCACAAAGAGCCACGCTACTCACTGTTAGCTGGGTTTATCGAGGCGGGAGAATCCGCTGAGCAAGCGCTAGCGCGTGAAATTATGGAAGAGGTGGGGGTCAGCATTACCAATATTCAGTATGTAACCAGCCAGTCTTGGCCCTTCCCCGGTCAGTTGATGCTTGGCTTTTTTGCGGAGTATGCGGCGGGCGAACTTCAGCCGGATCGCCGGGAGATCCTTGATGTTCAATGGTTTGCGCTGGACGCCTTACCTTTATTGCCGCCACCGCAAACCATTGCTGGGAAGCTCATTGCGCAACGCTTGGAACAGCTGCGCGCGGCCGCATTACCCGATTTGAGTTAAGACCGGCACTCGGTTGTTTGCGAAAACGCTGTCGCCTCCTCATCGGGGTGCTTCGCGTTATGATGGCACTCGGTAATAAAATCACTGCGCACCTTTCGTAGGGGGGCGCTTGTTAATCCTGTTGTATGTGGAGACGCGTTTTGGAATTTTTAAGTGAATACGGCCTGTTTTTGGCTAAAACCCTAACTTTTGTAGTGGCGATTCTGGTGGTGGTGTCATTTGTCATTGCGGCCAATTTAAAAAAACAGAGCGCGGCAAAAGGGCAAATCAGCATCGATAAAATCAACGATGAAATTGAGGAGATGGCCGACGCATTAAAAGCCGAGCTGCTCGATCACAAAGCCCTAAAGGCGGAGCACAAAGCGCGCAAAAAGGTGGAAAAGGCGGAGCAAAAAGCAGAGCAAAAGGCCGTTAAATCCGGCGCCGAGGGGGATCGTAAAAAGCGCGTATTTGTGGTGGATTTTGACGGTGACATTAGCGCCTCCGCCGCTGAGCCGCTGCGCCACATCGTTACCTGTATTCTGACCGTTGCCGAAGCTCAGGACGAAGTGGTGCTGCGTTTAGAAAGCCAAGGCGGCATGGTGCATTCCTACGGTTTTGCGGCTAGCCAATTAATGCGTATTACGCAAAAAAGCATTCCTTTGACCGTGTGTGTGGATAAAGTGGCTGCCAGTGGCGGCTATATGATGGCCTGTGTGGCCAATAAAATTTTGGCAGCACCCTTTGCGGTAATTGGCTCCATAGGGGTGGTGGCTAGCCTGCCCAATTTTAACCGCGTGTTAAAAAAACACGATGTGGATTATGAAATTCTTACTGCTGGGGAGTACAAACGCACTCTGACCATGTTTGGAGAAAATACGGATAAAGGCCGACAAAAATTCAAGGAAGATTTGGAAGACACCCACGGGTTATTCAAGGATTTTATTCACCAGCACCGGGCGGTTGTGGATATTGAAAAAGTGGCTACAGGGGAGATTTGGTTTGGCAGTCGAGCGCTTCAGCAGCAGTTGATAGACGGCATAAGCACTAGCGATGACTACATCATTTCGCAACATCCTGCGGCGGACATTTATGAAGTCAAATATGAGCACAAAAAAAGCCTAGCGGAAAAAATAGGCATTAATACCCGTGTGCTGAGCCAGTCGCTGGCGTCGGCGTTGGTGGAAAAACTCAGCGTGCGATATTGGGCAAAATAGCTGTGAAATTAGCGGCCAAAGGGCCTTGTGTGGCGCTTTGGCTGGCCAAACCAACTCTTTTAATGCGCAGTTAACCGCGAGATTTTTCAGCTTTCTTAACTTTTTTAGCTTCTTTTTTTTCTTTCAATGTTTTGGTGGCGGGTTTTTTTACGGCTTTTTTACTGTCCTGACTCTTACTCATGGCGTTCGTCCTCTAGGGGGCTGGGAAATTCAGGCTACAGACTTCATCCACCTAAAGCAAACCGCTCGCTACGCTTGCAGTCAATCGGGGTTTCTTCGGTGGCCAAAAGGCCATTAACCGGGCTGTATCAAAACGCATTGGCCAAAGCCAGATCGCGCAGGGCATTGGTAATCTGTGGGCTCATATCCCCGGGTGGCGCCGCTATTGGGTTCGAGGCGCCATTGGCCAACTGCATCCGCTCCGCCTCCTGCTCTCGCAACGCTAGCAGCGCTATGTTGGTTGTGATGGTGTCGGCGTAGGCCACTGCACCACGACCACGGGCATAACCATGGCGCAGGTTTCTATAAACCGAGGGCTTGCTTAGCAGGGGCAGTATGGTTTTCACATCAGCCCAGCTGTTGGTGTTTTTACCCATTTTTCTAGCGAGTTCTCGGGCGTCATCCAGGTGCCCGCTGCCGAGGTTGTATGCCACCAAGGCCAACGGAAGTTTGTCCTCCGCCGGCATCTCGGTTGGCAGGCGGTCCAGCAAAAACCGTAGCAACTTGGCGCCCCCCTGAATACTCTGTTTAGCATCCAAGCGATTGCTGACGTCCATTGCCTTGGCTGCAGCGTTGGTGAGCATCATAAAACCGCGCACACCGGTTTCCGAGGTAGCCTGGGCATCCCAGTGGGATTCTTGGTAGCCAATAGCGGCTAGCGTTCTCCAGTCGAGGTCGGTTTCGGCCGCGACCTGTTTCAACATGGCCTCCCAGCGCGGTAGCCGTTGTTCGGCGTCGCGATTAAAGGCGGCTACGTCGGCGTCAGGTTCTATAGGATCGTCGGTGAAGCTGTCGCGTAATCTGGCTAACTCGCCGTTGCTAAGCAACTCGTCGAAAAACTCCCTCGCGGCATCGCGCAAGCTGTGGTCCGGCTGCTTGGCGAAGCCCCAAGCAATCGGGTTGTGTGGCTCGATTTCATAATCCACCTGCGCCTGGGTATAGAGGGCTTTGTACGACTCAAAGCTGGCGCGATCAATTAACGCCACGTCTGCTCGCCCAGTGTGTACCCGTTCCTGTAGGTCCTGCATGTCCAAGTCTAGTGCTTGCCATTGGAGGCTAGGTGTGTCTTTTTGCTGTGCCTGAAGAAAGTCCGCTTGTGGCGATCCCGCCTTCACCAAAATTTTGCGCCCCACTAAGCCTAGGAGCGAACCAATTGGCGCGGAGCCTTTGTGGCTGATGACCAATGTGCCCGCATTGCTGTAAGCAGGGCCAAAATCGGCCTGGGTTGCCAATTGTGCAGTGACCACAATCTCCCCGGCCGCTATGGCTTGCGGCCTGTGTTGTAGCTCTTGGAGTATGGCTGCCGTATCTGGTCGTACGGTGATAATGGGGCGCACACCGAGGCGCAAGCAGAATCGCTTAATCAGCTCATATTCAAAACCAGCGGCATCTTCCGCACCTTCGTAAACCGTGGCCGGACCGTTGGACGACAAAAACTCCAAGGTTCCTTGAAGCTTAATTTGTTCGAGCAGGTTAGGCGAGCGGCTTCCGGCTAGCAGGCTGCACGTGCTCAGTAGTGTGGCCGCTAAGCACAGGCTCTTCAGTCGGCGGCCAAGACGGACGGGAAATCGGCTTGGTTTTGTCATGGTTTAGTCTTCCTCGAATAAATGCACAAAGCGTCAAAGTGGTCCTTTTGTTGCCGCTGGCCGCACCTAGGGTCGTGCGTGGCCAGCACAGCCAAGCTCTGAAAGTTGGCCCTAGCGCCTAACAATCAAACCCTGTTTGTGTGATTTGTATGCGATGGTAGACGAGGAATCTTGCCCTGACTAGCTTGTGCGGAAGATGGAATTGGTGTAGGCGTTGTGATGCCCTGCAATTTCCGGATGCCGTGTGGGCTACGGAATGATGGAAAATTGGTGCGGCGGGCCGAGGAATTGCTAAGCAGCATTGGTCGCAGGTGCCGATCCTGACATAACACGCTCAACGCCTATTCAGAGTTCTCTGACGGTTAAATCCCTAAAAAAATTCCAGTTTTGCTAGGGAGGTCACGCTTTGGGAGTTCGGCGTGAAAGGATTTCCGAAGATGTGAAATGGCACGCATAGATAAATGGCGCACTAATCAAAAATGACCTATTCGTCCTTGGGTGGGGGCGACGGTCAAACATCGCCAAACAACGAACAGCTTTCTAGGTTTAACTGGTTTTGGCCGTAAGGGCTCCGCTCACCTAGACCGTTTTCTATCTACTGCGCCATCTACAATCATTGAGACCTATCTATGCCGATTATTCTGAGCGCCCAGTTACAGCTCTTAAAATGCTTACCCTTGCGTACCTGTGCGTTGGCGTTAGTTTCCGCCTCTCTAGCGGCCTGTGGTGGCGACCCTTTAGACATCGGTAGCTCATCCGGCTCAAGTAGCTCAAGCCGCTCGTCAAGTTCTAGTTCGCCACCTCCAAGCAGCTCATCTAGCCCACGCAGTTCTTCAAGCTCCAGCTCTTTCTCGTCGAGTTCTAGTCGCTACAGCTCCTCATCAGGCAGGTCATCCTCTAGTTCTTCGTCATCGAGTTCTAGCAGTTCAAGTTCGTCATCAAGCAGTTCATCAAGCAGTTCATCATCCAGCTCAAGCGTTTCTTCAACCGGTGGCGGTTTAACCAATTTGCTGTCCAGTGATGGAACTTTCTCAGCCGGCGTAGCAGGCATGTTTACCCCTGGTATTCCCGGGGGTCTTCCCAACAAGGCAACTTTCACTGACGGTGTAGCGGACTTCTCTATTGCAGCACCCACTGCAGCGACCTGGATGGTACAAATGACTCATCCCGTTGCACTAACGGCCGGTATGACATACACCATTTGCTACAGCACCAAAGCGGACCAGGATCGCTCTATAGCGGTAGATATCAACAGGGGCGGCACCCCAGACTACACGTCATTGACTGGCCGCAACAACACCGCGGAATCTGTGTTTACAACTTGGGCAAACCACAAGTTCACCTTTGTAGCTACCGTTACAGACGACACTGCGCGTATTGACTTTAACTTGGGTATGGCGGCTAATCCAGTAAGCGTTAAGTTGGACAATATTGGCGTTTATGTGGGCAGCAACTGCCCCAGCGTGAACCCGAACCCCGGTTCGTCATCGTCTTCTACGTCCGTTAGTTCTGGCAGCTCGTCTTCGGGGGGCGGGGCAGCAAAAAGCTCATCTAGCTCCAGCAGCTCAACCGGTGGTTCTGGCGGCAGCGTTTTGTTCAGCGAGAATTTTGAAATGGGCACAAATGGCGGGGCTCCAGCTGGCTGGTCAACTGTACTGCCGGGCGGCACCTCTGCAACGATTGATAATACTAAGGCTCATACAGGCACAAACTCGGTTCACTTGAGAGTTAGCTCGTCCAATGCCGCTGCGACGCGTATTTTCAGGAGATTGCCGGGGGGCATTTCAAAAATTTACGCCCGAGCGTGGATTTATAGTTCGGCGTCTATTGGCGGTAATCCAGCTGACTTTAGAGATCACGGCGACTTCATGGGCACCAGTCGTGAGGCGTCGGTAAGTGGAAATCTTGAGCTGCGGTTTGGTCCGGTGGTCACGGGGAGGTTGGCTGGGTTTCAACATACACCGCAAGACGGCCCAACTAAGGCGTCTGTGGGCGACTCTACCCAAAAAATTCCAGCCAACACTTGGACTTGCGTTGAAATATCGGTTCAGCCCGCGGTGGAAACTTTTCAAGGATGGGTAAATGATAATTTGACCTTTTCGGCAAACAAACCCGCGGATTGGGATAATGGCAACATCGCAGATACCATTACGCCTGACGATTTGAGGTCTGTGTATTTTGGCTGGAGGGGGTACGGTACGGGCTTAGTGCGGCCAACCGAAGTGTGGTTTGACGATATCGCCTATTCCGAAACTAAGATCGGCTGCAATTAATGTCGGATGTTGGTTGGAGCAACGTTGCATCAAGTCCCTACAGGTCCAAATTTGTCGGGATTTCTCTTCATCCGAGGAGTTGGGCACTCTAGTCGGAGTAGCCTTGAACCTAGCAACCTCAGTTGGATCACCAAAGTCTGCGCAACCCCCTGGCGCGCCTAGCAAAAGTTAAAATGGGTGAACAACCAACCAGGTTCCCCACCAATTTTACCTTTCACTAATCACACCAATGGATTACACAGCTTTTTGGCGCCCAACTGAGGTGTCTAGGTTGAAGATCTAATGCCCGGTCGTGTGGTGCGGCTTGGGCTCACGAATTTTCTTATTTTGTCAGCACAGGCTTTCATTTTTGCTGGAATGTGAACTTGTAGGTATAACCAATTTGAATTTTGATTAAAAATGCGCCAATCTGTTCGGCCCACCTCGGCCAATGGTTAGAAGTGGAGATGCTTTGCGTCGAGCCTGCGTTTGCTGGCCGCTGCGCAAGGCTAATTTAACTCCAGTTTGTTGGATAAATTTTTGGAACTTCACTGTTTCGAACTTGAGAGAGCGCTATGCATACCCTTAAATTGCCATTACTTACACGTTTCCCTAAACAGGCGTTTACCCTAGCGGTGTTGAGCGCGTCAATTGCCGCTTGTGGCGGCGACCCACTGGCCATCGGCGGCTCATCAAGCTCTAGCAGCTCACCTGGCGCCAGCAGTTCATCCAGTTCTAGCAGCGCACCTGGCGTCAGCAGTTCGTCCAGTTCTAGCAGCGCACCTAGCGTCAGCAGTTCATCCAGTTCTAGCAGCTCATCCAGCGCCATTCGCTCATCTAGCTCCAGTAGCTCATCCAGTTCCATTAGTTCTTCCAGCTCGAGCAGCTCTTCTAGCCGCTCATCCGCTCCAAGTAGTTCGTCCAGCGCGAGCAGCTCTTCAAGCGTGGTGGTGAATCTTTCCCCCAACCTAATAACCAACGGCACCTTTGATACTAGCCTTCAGCCGGACGGCCTTAAGCCGGATTGGTGGAGTGCTGTTGAAGTTACTGGTATCGCCACTTTTCAGTCGATGGGTGGCGTAGCCACAATTGGTATTGCCAACGGCAGTGATGAACCTTGGCACGTTATGCTTGGCCAGAACAACGTTCCCATCGTTGCTGGGGTTCCCTATTGTGTGCGTTTGGACGCCTCAGCATCTGTGCCCTTCACGCTGGAAGTGCACGTACAGCATGAGGGCGCACCGCATGTCGATTATGCTAATCCTGCGTTTATGTCTCCGCTTACCGTTGCAATGAAGACGTTTAACTACGAATTCACCAGCCTAGTGTCGGACCCAAAATCGCAGTTCCAATTTAATTTGGGTGCCCAAGGTCCTGGTGTTATTCGCGTGGACAATATTGAATTGCGAGCTAAAACTAACGGCACTTGCTTGTTTTCGGGCTCGTCAACTTCAAGCAGTGCTCCATCCGGTTCGTCTTCCTCTAGCCGTTCTTCTTCTAGCGCTTCGTCTTCAAATATTTTGTCCAGCAGTTCCAGCTCTTCGTCAACCGCTAGTTCTTCTGGTGTTTCTTCATCAGGCGGCGCCTTAACAAGCCTGCTGTCTAGTGATGGAACTTTCACCGCCGGCGTGGGAAATTTTGCTCCCTTTTTCTTTGTGGCTACTAACACGGCAGTATTCAATGGCGGAGTGGCGGACTTTTCAATTCCCACTGCAACCACGCAGTCCTGGCACGTGCAGATGACCCACCCTGTGGCATTAACGGCGGGAGAAACCTACTCACTCTGTTTCAGTGCCATGGCGACAGCCGATCGTTCCATCGCTATCGATTTCGATGATGCCGGGCCAACATATGCCTCCGTAGCCGGAGGTGGCATTGCCATGGAGCCCGTGTCAACAACCTGGGCAAACCACAAGTTCACCTTTTTTGCTACCGCTACAGATGCTACTGCGCGTCTTTCGTTTAACTTGGGTATGGCAGCAAATCCGGTAAGCATTAAGCTGGACAACATTGGCGTTTACCGGGGTAGCACTTGCCCCAACGTGAACCCGAACCCCGGTTCGTCATCGTCTTCTTCATCCACTAGTTCTAGAGCTTCTAGCAGCTCAAGCTCTGGTGGCGCTTCGGCAAGCTTAATTAATGGTGAGCTGCAGTGGGGTTGGAGTTGCGCCGGTTGTCACGGTGCGAGCGGTCAAGGTACGGCTTCAGGTCCGAAGATTGTAGGGAACGCCCTTGCGATTGCCGCTGCGCGAGCTGATTTGGCGGGTTACATCGCCATAAATATGCCACAGACCAGTAAAGGGTCTTGTACAGGCACTTGTGCTACAGACACCGCGGCATACATAAAGAACAATTACTCCACTGTCCCCAACTCCGGCTCCAGCTCTAGCGCTAGTAGCTCCGGTGGTACGGCGGGAACCGCATTATTCAGCGAAAATTTTGAAGCGGGCACCAGCGGTGTAGCACCTGCCGGTTGGCAGTCGGTAATAACCCACAGTCAATTACCCAATACCATGGCTTCAGCCTATAACGCATTGGTTGACAACACTAAAGCACATACCGGAACTATGTCTTTGCGTGTTAAAACCGATGCTTCCGCGTCAACACCCGTATATTTGGTAAAAGCCGTTCCACCCGGCGCCAATGGTCAGCTGTATGTTCGCGCTTGGGTGTATAGCAGCGTACAGCTGGGCAGCATAGGGGCGGCGGGTGCCGGCAATCACGCTCATTTTATGGGTACCATGACGAATGTGAGCAATAACCCTGGTAACGAAGTTAAATTTGGTGTGGTTGATGGGACACGCTTGGGCGGTATGCAAGTGACCGGTGATTCGTTCACCACTGCCGGCGCAGGTGGTACTGGGGCCAGTGTTGCTGCTAATACCTGGACTTGTGTGGAATACGCCTTAATTGACGCCGGTGGAAAAATGTATGGCTGGGTGAATGATGCGCAGGTACTTAATGCTGAAAGCGGCGCCGCTTGGCAGAATGGTAATGGTAATGACCGAATTACCGCTGCTGACTTAAACTTTGTGCATTTCGGTTGGAGAGGGTTCGGCGGCGTTATGGCGCCCAGGGATATTTGGTTTGACGATATCGTGGTCTCCAACGCGAAGATTGGCTGTAATTAATTCTTCTGCAGGAAAACAGCAGGTAATTTATTCCTGCTGGCTAGTTTAGGTGCTACAAAAAAAACCGAAT
>CAMCXE010000043.1 GCA_945882995.1 Thalassocella blandensis
ACTTTTTGGGGAGCGGAATTGGCGGCTTGATGATGGAGATTGGGCACCTAACTGCACGCTCATGTCCCGCGACATCATGGATGCCATATAGAGGTGCTTTTTAATTTGTATTTTTGTTCCTGCGCGGAGGAGGGCTAATTGTCGAGCTAAGTCGCACTGCACGACAGATCTCCGCTGAAACGGAGTTCAGCCCCTACAATTGAAACGGCGCCAACTCATCAATAATCCGGCGCAGCCCGGTGCCCCAGTATTTACGCATAGCTAAAAAATCTTCATCGTCGCGCTCTATGCGGCGTTGATGGCTGAGGTCATGGCTGTCTTTGGTGTAAATGAGAATATCCAGCGGCATATCCACGGTCATGTTGCTTTTCATTGTTGAATCAATGGATAGCAGGGCGCAAATTAATGCCCGGTCGATGGGAGTGTGGGGTTGGATGATGCGGTCCAGAATGGGTTTGCCGTATTTTTCTTCACCAATTTGCATGAAGGGTGTTTCCGCGCTGGCTTCAATAAAATTGCCTTGCGGGTAGATGTGAAAAAGCCGTGGAGCCTCCCCCATCACTTGCCCGCCCAAAATCAAATTGCAGCTGAAATTCACGCCTTGATTGGCGTTGGATTCTTCCCCTTCTTGAATGACCGCCACTAGGTGTTTGCCGATTCGTTTAGCGACATCGAACAGGGAGTCGTCGCTGAAAAGTCCTTCAGACGAGGCATCCGTTAGACGGTTTAAACGCTCCATCAGTGCCTGTGTGGTGGCGAGGTTGCCAGCGCTGAGCAGCACCAGCGAGTGACTGTGGTTGTTGGAAAAGGTAAACAATTTGCGATAGGTGGCAACGTGATCGACTCCGGCGTTGGTGCGTGTATCACTTGCGAATACTAGGCCTTCATCGAGTTTAATCGCGACGCAATAGGTCATGTGTGTTTACCTTCTGTTACGGCTGGGTGTGTGTGGTTTGCGCTGTGCCTAATAGTTTGGCACGGCTCCATGTGGGAGTGGTTTTTTCACGGCTACATTTGTTGAGTTATGTGTTCACTGCGACTTGGGCCTACGCCTCATTAAGGGTAGCAGCCGGGGCAGGTTTGGCGGCCACGACACAATTGCGCCCCTTATGCTTGGCCGCATATAGCGCCTGATCCGCGGGGTCAAACAGCGCTGAGCCGAGGGTGTCGAGGTCGGGCTCCAAGCTGCTAACTCCCAAGCTGAGGGTGAGCTTGAGGATACAATCGGTGAATTTAAATTCTGCGGCATCCACCATTTCCCGAACTTTTTCGGCCACCACTATGGCCCCGGCTAGGTCCGTGCCTGGCAACAATATGGCTAGCTCCTCACCGCCATAACGGAAGGCGTGATCTGGCGGTTTGCGCAGGGCCTGGGTAATCACTGTGGCCAATTGCTGTAAACACTCGTCGCCGACTTGATGGCCATAGGTGTCGTTAACCTGTTTGAAGTGGTCGGCGTCCATGAGTATTAGGCTGATTGGGCGACCTTCCCGCGCGGCGCGTTTTAGCTCGGTGTTTAGCAGTGTGTCGAAATGGCGGCGATTATAAAGGCCGGTCAAGGCGTCTGTGATGCTGGTGCGGGCCAGATCCATATTGAGCTTGCTGACTTGAAATAGCGCGTCGTGAAGCGCGGCGGTTTTTTCTTCAACGGCTTTAGCCAGTTCCAGTGCGTGTTGATGTTCGGCTTGAAAATGCCGTTGATTATTGGTGCGAGCGTCAATCTCTGCTTCATAGCGGGTCTTATAGTCTCGGGTGAGGCGTTGCGCCATCACGTACGTTAACAAAATAATTTGCAGCGCTGAGGTGATTTGTGCCGCCGAGTCCATTAGCGCATTGCGCGGTATTAAGCCTAGACGGTTGAGCGCAAAAAAACCGATGCCAGCCAGCAGTAGGATCCAAGCTAAATTAAAAATGAAGGCATCTTGCTGTTGGTATTTGTGCCATAGGATGCCACTGACCACCACGAGGCTGAAACACAGGCAAAGTGCCAAGGCAACACTGAGCTCTAGCGCTAAGAGATCTGGAATAAAGAGCGACCCAATGAGTAGGCCAAACCCGCAGGCGCCCAACCGGATTAGCCCTCGGTGCCACAGCGGAAAGTGGCGTCGGCAGTTAAACAGCTGGCTGGTGAGCAAGCTGGCAAACAAGGCGGTGAACCCCACCCAAAAAGGCACGGCGCATTGGTTTAAGCGCGGCCATGCGGGCCAGAGATATTGGTAGCCCAAGCCATTTAAGCTGAGGTACGCCAAGTCAAAGCCCAGTATGTAAAAAATATAGGAAATGTAAATTTTGTCGCGACTGGCCACCAGCATGACCAAGCAGTAAAGCATGGCGGCCAATAAAAGCCCGCCATAAGCGCCTTGAAATAGGAGGTAGAGTTGGTCAGCGGCGAAATAGTAGGCTGGGTCATACAGTTTGAGTGGCAGCTGTATGGCGGATGATGAAAAAACGCGCAGATAAATTTGGGTTTGGTGCCGCTCATCAATGTGTATGGGAAATAAAAAATTACGATGCAGCAATGGACGCTGGATGAACGGCAAGCTGTCACCGGTTAGCGTCTGGTTAACCACTCGGTCGCCGTAGAGTTGGTAAAACTCAATATGATCGAGGGGGGGGTGCTCTAAGGCTAGGAGTAAGTTGACGTCATTAGGGTTGCTATTGAACAGTGTGACGCGCACCCAATACACCGTGTTGGTAAAACCTAACGAGGGCACCTCGGCTGAGGTTTGTGCCCAATTGGAATCTGGCAAGGCGCGGGCCTGCTCTAACGTTAAAGGCTCCGTGGATTCGGCCATCAGCTGCACCATAGGGCCGAGGTTGGTTTGGCGAAATTGGGTATTGAGGGTGACAGGGTCAGCGTTGGCTTGGGGCAGGCAGCAGTAAGCCACAAACAGCAGTTGTAACCGGAATAACCACTTGATGGCGAGGTACTGCGTCATGGGGCTTTAAATTTATGAATAGACGCGCAATATAACCTGATTTTGCACTTCTGCCGATGCTTGATTGCGGTGGAGGCGCGGTTTTAGGGTGCAGATTGATGCACGAGTGAGGCCTAAAACACACATTTAATCAGCCACCCCAAACCGGCGCAGACACCAATGACCTGCGCCACTGGGCGTTTAAACACAACCAAAGCCACAGCGGCAGCCAGCGCCATAGCTGCAGCGAGGGCATCGAATTCGCCGGCAAATCCAAGGGGCCAGAAGAGGTGCCACGCAAAAAACAGTGCTAGGTTCACAATCACCCCCACCACAGCCGCTGTGATGGCCGTAAGTGGCGCGGTAAATTTAAGTGCGCCATGGGTAGACTCGATTAAAGGTGCACCGGCCAAAATAAAAATAAGCGAGGGGAGAAATGTAAACCAAGTGACCAGTAAGGCGGCGACTACGCCTGTGCTCAGTGCCGAGTTGGCGCCCCACACCGGATGGCTAAAGCCGCCCACAAAGGCCACAAACGCCACCACCATAATCAGTGGGCCCGGGGTGGTTTCCCCCAGTGCCAGTCCGTCAATCATCTGTGACGGGCTGACCCAGCCATAATGCCCCACCGCCCCTTGGTAAACATAAGGCAATACCGCGTAGGCACCGCCGAAGGTTAACAATGCCGCCTTGGTGAAAAACCAACTCATTTGCGTGAGTGTACCCTGCCAGCCTTGCGTAACCAGCAACAATCCCATAGGCAACGCCCATAGCAGCGCGCCGGTTAACATAATTAAGCCGAACCGAAACCAGTTGAAGCCTGCGTGTTCTGGCGGGGGTGTATGGTCGTCGATCAATGCAGGGCCAAAGGATTTGTCGCTTTTACGGTGACCGCCGCCCACTGCAAAAGCACTAGGCGCCCAGCGTCCGCCCAGCCAACCCAGCAGGCCGGCGCACAGCACAATTGCCGGAAAGGGGATGTGGAGGGCAAAAATTGCTAAGAAGGCCCCTCCAGCAATAGCCCATAAATACCGATTTTTGAGTGCACGGCCGCCAATCCGGTGGGCCGCCTGCAGCACTATGGCCACCACAGCGGGTTTGATGCCGTAAAAAATAGCGGCTACCCAGCTTACCTGGCCGTAGGCGATATACAGCCAGGACAGCCCAATTAATATCCCCAGCGAAGGCAACACAAATAGAACTCCCGCCGCAATGCCGCCACGCGTTTTATGCAGCAGCCAGCCGATATAGGTGGCCAATTGCTGCGCCTCCGGGCCGGGCAATACCATGCAATAGTTGAGGGCGTGTAGGAAGCGGGCGTCGCTTATCCAGCGCCGGCGTTCCACGAGCTCCTGGTGCATTAGGGCAATTTGCCCAGCGGGCCCGCCGAAACTAAAAAAACCAAGTTTCAGCCAAAAGCGTAGCGCCAGCCAAAAGCTTACCGGCAGGGGCGCTGGACTTGCAGTCGTAAGTGCTGAGTTATTCGGTGACGTCATGGGCACTGCTCATGTTGTTGGGGCCGCTGGCTCAAAGGTAGCCCGGCATTCTACAGCGACGCTAGACGGGCGGCACCCTAGGCTGGGCTGTTTATAATTTAAAGATATAGATTGAGCAAAAAATAGCGGAATCTACCGTGATGACTATACTCAGGTTTACCGAGTTTCGATCCGTAAAGTGCAGAAGCACTGAAAAATAATTACTGGACAAACTTGCCACCCTAATAAATGAGGACTACGCCTTGCTTCCTTGGGTTCGCAAGCACGCCAATGTTAATAAACTAGTCGGCCTAGAATTACAGCCCGAAGGTATTGCATTGGTTAGCAAATCGCAGAACGGCGGCGACCCGCTCATCGATAAAATTGCATTTATTGCCGGGGAAAATGACGCAGAGCGTTTTAGTCAGCTACGACATTATGTGCACACAGAAAAACTTGAAGATATCGGCTGCAACCTGGTGCTTCCCAATAGTGCCTATCAGTTATTTTTGCTAGAAGCGCCAGAAGTGCCAGAGGTGGAGCTGCGCGATGCCATTCGCTGGCGCATGAAAGATCTGGTAAATATGCCTATGGAAAAAATTGCTTTAGACATATTTTTGCTACCCAAAGATATGGGGCGCGCCGGTAAAAAAATGGTGTATGTGGCGGTGGTTAATCGTGATTATTTACTGAACGTGATTGATTGGGTGCGCGGCACCGGCTTAGTGCTTAAGGCAATCGATATTGCTGAGTTAGCCATGCGCAATGTTGTTATCAATTTGGTAGATCCGCAAATGGATTTCCGCGGTGTGGCTGTGGCGCGAATTCGGCGCGGGGCCGGCACGGTATCCGTATTTCGCGGCGGCAATTTGTATTTGTCTCGACAGTTTGATTTGGCCTACGGCGGCGGTCTTCTCGAGGAGTTGCCCGCGGAAACGCTGGCTTTAGAGCTGCAACGTTCCCTTGACTATTACGAGCGCCAGTTGGGCCAAGCCGCGCCTTCAGTCTTGTATGTTGGGGGCGAAAATATTCACGACGATAAGCTGACTAATGTGTTCCGAATTAATTTGGCGACACCAATACAACACTTGGATTTTTCGGGTGCCGTAAAGGTGGTTGCCACTGCTGACGCCGGCCTTATGCAGTTGTGTGTGGCGGCCGCTGGAGCCGCATTGCGCAGGGAGTTCGACAGCTAATGCAGCAGGTTAATTTATATTTGCCAGAATTCCGACCCAAGTTCAACCCCCTGGGCGGCAAAAGCTTCGCGCTAGTTTGGCTAATATTTTTGGTGGTTTTAGGTACTGTGCAGTGGTCGCTCAGCGTTGAGCGTGAACGGCTCGCCAGCGAATTTGCGTCGAGTGAAGCCGCAGCTAAAACCGCAGCGTTGGAGCTTGATCGGCAAAAAAAAATTCCGAAAGGTATTGATAAAGCTAGCGCAGAAGACGCTGTGAATCTTGTGCAGGCCGCTATACGCAATCGCGAATATGCACAAGCTGTAATTCAGAGTAAAAATTTGGGCAATGACAAAGGTTTTTCGCCCGCGTTAACCGCCTTGGCTAGTTTGTCCTCACAGGATGTAACCCTGAGCGAATTTGTATTAACGGATGGCGGGCGGCAAGTGGCGCTGCAGGGCTTGGCAAAAAAGGGCGCGGCAGTGCCCGACTATTTACATAGACTACAGGGAAATAGCAGTTTTTCGGATAGTGATTTTGGTGTCCTGCAGATTGAAAAATCGAGTCTTCCTGGGCGGGTAACGTTTAGCTACGGCAAGCCGAAAACCGACCAGGACCAGACAGGAAACGAAAGCGCACAAATGTTATCGATTATTAATCGGTAGGGTAAAAATAGCACTATGGCAAAAATAATACTCAACAAATTAGCTGAACGCTTCGACGCGCAGCAAGTGCGTGAGCGTGCATTCGTCGTGGGTGTCGCCTTGGTGGGTTGTTACATGCTATTCGACCTACTAGGCTTTGGGCCGACACAAAAAAAGATAAAAGAGCTTGGCGCCAGTATCGAGGCGCAACAAAAAGAAATGGCCAATATTCAAGCGGAGCAGCAGGTATTGACACGGGTTTTGGCTAACGACCCCAACCTGCGTTTAAATCGCGAGCTGGAAGGTTTAAATTCGCACCTCGCCGCTTTGGACGCAAATATTGCGCAGCTGTCGGCGGGTTTGGTGCCGGCGGCGCAGTTGTCGGTAATGTTGCAAGAGGTATTAACACTGACCGACACCCTGCAACTTCAGGAGATTCGTACACTTCCGCCAGAACCCATCAATTTAAATTCAGGCGCTGCGCCTGTTGCCGCACCGCCGACTGGCTCGACGGCTAAAGCACCCAGCTCGCCTGCAGTAGCAGAGTCTCCTGCAGCCGCTATTTCCGCCATTGAGTTGAGCCGCCAAGGTGTAAAACTGGTTGTACAGGGTACGTATTTTCAATTATTAGACTATATAAAACGTTTGGAGGCGACGCACTGGCGCTTCTATTGGGACAGCCTAGCCTACAAGGTTACCCAATATCCGTTAGCGCAGGTGGAGCTCAAAGTTTACACCTTATCGCTAAAATCTGGCGCGGCGAAAACAGCGGCTGTACCCGCTAGTGGTGGCCATGAAAACTAGCCGATTAGCGTCTCAACAATTCTTACGCGGCCTGACTATTGTCACTTTGCTCATGGGCATTGCTACCGCTGCCATGGCCGAAGAAAAACCCGGTGCAAATTTGCCGGATCCAACCAAACCGTTTGGCGTTACCGCGGCGCACAGCGGTGGCAGGGTCGCAGCGGCGTCCGCACCGGTGTATTTATTACAGGCCATTATTCGACGGGGTGAACAACGTAAGGCTTTGATTAATGGTGCATGGGTGACCGAGAATCAAACGGTCGCCGGTGCGCGCGTGGGCAAAATTGGTGAAAAAACTGTGACCCTGATCCTGAGCGGGCATGTCCGCCAATTATCTTTGCAGCCGGCTATTATTCGCCGCGCAGCGGAATCCAGTGAGCAATAAATTATGACGCAATTCAAATACCAAATTGGAAAAGCCTTCCTAGACTGGCTCGTTCAGTTGCCGGTCTGCGCCGCAATCTGCCGCCGCTGGTGTGTGGCAAGTTTGTGCGCAGCGTTGCTTAACGGATGTGCATCGCAAGCTCACGAAACGACGGCAATTGAAACAGAAATGAATCAGCTGGCGAAAAACAAAGTGGCGCCGGTTGTGCCGGCGGCCGTACAAGATGCCATTGTCAATGGACCAGCGAATCAACCGCGGGGCGAAAATCGCTTTGATGTGGCAGTGAACAATATTCCGGCGCGGAGTTTTTTTATCGGGCTGGCCGCCGATTCTGGCGTGAACGTGGTCACCGATCCCAATTTGGAGGGGGCCATTAGTTTGCAATTAAAAAATGTGACCCTAGATGAAGTGCTGAATGTCACCCGTGATATGTTTGGCTATGAGTACCGAAAGAGCGAAGGCATTTATACGATTTATGCGAAACAAATGCGCACCGAAATTTTCCCCATCAACTACATCGATGTACAGCGCAAAGGCACCACCGATACTCAGGTGATTACTGGGTCCGGTAACGGCAGTAAATCGGCAACGCCCTCGAATAGCAATGGTGCCAATGGAAGCGATAGTCAATCCGGCGGCAATTCAGGTGGTAATTCCGGGGGAGATGCCGAAAAATCCCAAACGTCGGGCAGCAATTCCGGAGCGCGGGTCATTACTACCAACAGCACTGATTTTTGGCGCAATTTGCAGGAGACTTTACTCAGTATTTTGGGGGATCAAGGTGATGGTCGGTCGGTCACCGTAAATCCGCAGTCGGGTTTAGTTATTGTCAAAGCGCTACCCAAAGATCTCAATGCCGTACGCAACTTTTTAGAGAAGTCCGAATTAAGCGTGAAACGGCAAGTGGTGCTGGAAACGAAAATATTGGAAGTGCGACTTAGCAATGGATTTCAATCGGGTGTGAATTGGGAGACTATCAGCGGCAAACTGGCCTACGGTTTTAATATCGGTGACGGGTTTGGCTTAGATGGTGGCCAAAGCCAGGTCAATAAATGGCGTAAGTTGGGCGACCATTCGATGGATTACACCGACACTAATGGCGTCAAACATACGCTAAGCAACGACTACCGCGAGCCCACAGGCGGCACTTTTGCTTCCATGCTACAGGTTAACGATATTTCCAAGTTGATTTCCCTTTTGGAAACCCAAGGCGATGTACAGGTGCTTTCCAGCCCCCGCGTTAGTACGGTTAATAATCAGAAAGCGGTAATTCGTGTGGGGTCCGATGAGTTCTTTGTTACCGGCGTAACCAATAATACAACGTCCAGTGCTGCCGCCACTACCAGTTCCCCTAATATTGAGTTAGCCTCATTTTTTAGTGGTATCTCCATGGATGTTACGCCACAAATTGCCGAAAACGGCGATGTTATTCTCCATGTCCATCCCATGGTCAGCGATGTCAAGGACCAACAAAAAACCTTTACCGTGGGCAGCCAAGATTTTTCATTGCCGTTGGCATTACGTGACATCCGAGAAAGTGATTCGGTGGTGCGAGCTAAGTCTGGTCAGGTGGTGGTATTGGGCGGGTTGATGCAGCAAGTTAGTAACAAGTTGGATGGCAAGCGACCGTTATTAGGAGATATTCCTGTGCTGAACACATTATTTAAGACTAAAAGTTCTGTGGGTACAAAGACCGAATTGGTCATATTGATGCGGCCCATTGTCGTGGACGAAAAAACTTGGCAGGATCAACTCGATCAAAACGCAGAACAATTTAAAACGCTAGGCGATGAAATTCGCAAGAGGTAAATTATGTACCTGCAGCACTTCAGTTTTGCCGAGACGCCATTTTCGTTAACGCCCGATACGCAATTTTTTTATGCCTGGCAAAGTCACAAGGCCGCCTTAAATACCTTGCTTGTAGCGCTGAATAATAGTGAGGGATTTATTAAGGTAGTAGGCGAAGTGGGCACCGGGAAGACGTTGCTGGGGCGTTTGTTGCTAAAAAGTTTAAGCCCCCAACGTTTTGTTACGGCGTATATTCCTAACCCCCATCTATCGCCAGACGAATTAAAGCTCTGTTTGGCTCAAGAGATCGGCGTGGCAGTCAGCGACCATGTGCCGGCCCATCAACTTACCGCACTCATTAATAGCCGTTTAATCGAGCTGGCACAGGCCGGCAAGCAAGTGGTGTTGATTCTCGATGAAGCCCAAACCATGCCGCGCAAAACGATTGAAGCCTTGCGTCTGTTGACGAATCTTGAAACTGAAAAACGCAAATTATTGCAAATTGTTATGCTTGGCCAGCCGGAACTTGATCACATGCTTGCGCGGGACGATTTGCGTCAACTTAAACAGCGGATAGTGTTTAGTGAAACGCTAAAACCACTGGATTTTATGGGGGTGCGCAACTACGTGGCTTTTCGGTTGCACTCCTCGGGTGCGGCGCATAGTCAACTATTTTCGCTGCTCGCATTATGGTGTTTGTATCAGGCGTCGCAGGGAATTCCGCGGCTAATTAATATTTTGTGTCACAAAGCATTATTGAGCGCCTACGCCGCGGGCAAGCCTAGTGTGGATTTTGCGTGTTTACGCTGCGCAATCGCCGATACCAGCGAGGCGCGTTGGACGGGTAAACTCTGGTGTTTGCAATTTACAGGCAAATGGTGGTGGGCCTACAGCCTCGCAGGGTTTAGCGGGTTTCTATTAACTCTGGTGGGCGGGCGCTAATGAGTTTAATGAATGATGTTTTGCAGCAGCTGGATTTGCGGCATCCGCGCGAGGCGAATACTCAGGGTTTTGCACCTTTGCAATTGCCAGTAACGCCCCCAGTTCACGCTTGGTCATTGGGTAAATTGGGTGTCGCTGCGCTATGTTTAATCTTCGGCGTTAGCATCGGCCGCTGGTTCCATGGGGCTAATTTTCAAACTGTTACTCAGGCGGCGAGCAATATTGTGGTGGAGACACCAGTTGCCGAAGCGGCGCCAAACGGCGCGGCGCAATTAGCGGCCGTGGTCCAAGAACAAACGACAGTGGTGACGCCTGAGACGGCCACGAATGCGACCAATCTAGTGCCCGACCAAATTGCAATAGCGCAGGAAAAATACGCCGCCGATGCAATTGCTGCGCTGTTGCAAGAGGCCAACAATTTGTTAGCCGCTGATAAGTTAATGCAACCGATCGGGAACTGTGCGTTTACGCGGTTTCGCCAAGTGTTATTAGTGGATCCCGATAATGCCCTGGCATTAGCTGGGTTAGAATCCATAAAAAAGCGTTATCAAGTGCTTTTTGCCGATGAGTTGGCGCAGCGTAATTTCCAGAAAGCGAAAACCTACCTAGTGCGCATGTCGGTAGCTGGCGTGGAGCCCGATGCGCTACAACAAATGAGTAGTCGGCTGCAGGAATTACGAAAGGCTGCGAGCTTAGACACGGCTGCACAACCCGCGGAAAGTACTGGGTTGGCTGTTCAATACGAGCCAGTCGTTAATACGCAAATAAATGATGCGCTTACGCCATTTAATTTAGAGGCAACCGAACCTGTAGCGTCCGTCGAGCCTGCTCCGAACACGTTGGGTGGCAGGGCACAGGCGGACCAACAGCTGGCGAAGCAAGCGCTGAATGGCAGCTTATTGAAGCCTAAGGAAGCCTTGTTAAATTACATCAATACGCATGGCGTTGCGCCCGAATCAGAATTTGCATTAGCGCAGCTCTACTGCAACGAAAAGGATGGTGCCGCGTTACAGGCATTAATTGCGCGCAGCGATCAGCTCAGCCCGTCTCGCAAGGCATTTTTGCGGGCCAAATGGTTTTTGATTGAGCGGGATTATGCGTCTGCGGCTGCCGCGCTTGACACTCAAGTGCCAGAGCCAAAATTGGCTACCGAATATCGGCGCCTGCAGGCTGCTGCTTTACAAAATAATCTGCAATACGCGCGCGCGGCGGAGCTTTATCAGCAATTACTTGAGCAGCAGCCAACCAACGGTAATCTGTGGTTAGGTTTCGCTGTTTGTGAAGATGCACAAAATCACTCAGCGAGCGCGCTGGCTGCATTTAAACGGGCTTACACATCGGGCGGTCAAGATCCCAGTGTGCAAGCTTATTTGCGCGAGCGCATCAGCGCGCTTTCGAATTAGGCGTTGTCAGTGTCATTAACTAGGAGTTGTCAGTGTCGTTAACTCAGCGCATTCGTATCGGCGATGTTTTGGTTGCCCAACAAATAATTAGCCAGGAACAGCTGATACTTGCTTTGGAGGGCCAGAAGCAGACGGGACACAAACTGGGCAAACAACTGATCGTGATGGGGTTTGTCGAGGAAAATAAACTGCTTTCCTTGCTTTCCAAGCAACTGAATTACCCGTTTATCGAAATAAAACAATATCGGTATGATCGGGATTTTATTCAAACGCTTCCTGAAAGTTTGGCGCGTCGGTATCGCGTGTTGGCATTAAAGCAGGAGCCGGACGGCGTACTGCTGGGCATGTCCGATCCCACGGACATTTTTTGTCTGGATGAGCTGCAGAAAATAATGCGTCAGCCCATTAAGCCGGCAGTAGTGCGTGAATCCGAGCTGATGGACATTCTTGATACGGCCTACAGTCACGCCAGCGAAATCGCCTCCCTTGCGGAGCAGTTGGACGAAGAGTTAGGTGGCGATGCGGTCGATTTAAATGGCCTATTGCAAGGTGCCGAAGATTTAGACGCGCCTGTGGTTAAACTGCTGCACAAAATTTTCGAGGAGGCGCTGAGCACGCGGGCTTCGGATATTCACATCGAGCCGGACGAAACAGTATTACGTATTCGCCAACGCATTGACGGCGTTTTAGTTGAGCAGGTCATGAATGAAAAACGCATCAGCGGCGCAGTAGTGGTGCGCTTGAAGCTGATGGCGAATCTCGATATATCGGAAAAGCGTCTGCCGCAGGATGGCCGATTTAATTTGAAAATTCACGGGCGTAGTATCGATGTGCGCTTATCCACTATGCCAGTGCAATTTGGCGAGTCGGTAGTGATGCGTTTATTGGATCAGGCGGGCGGCATTCGCAGTTTGGATAAAGTGGGAATGTCGCCAGCCTACGTTAAACGCTTTCGCCAGGCCATTATGCGGCCACATGGGTTGGTACTGGTTACTGGCCCTACCGGCAGCGGCAAAACCACCACGCTGTATGGCGCCTTGACGGAATTAAATACCCCTGAGCGAAAAATTATTACGGTGGAGGACCCGGTGGAATATCGGCTGCCGCGCATTAGTCAAGTTCAGGTGCATGAAAAAATTGGGTTGAATTTTGCCAAGGTACTGCGCGCTACCTTGCGACAAGATCCAGACGTATTGTTGATTGGCGAAATTCGTGATGCTGAGTCGGCCGAAATAGCCTTGCGCGCGGCTATGACTGGACACATGGTGTTGTCCACTTTGCACACCAACGATGCCGTCGGTTCGGCGTTGCGGTTAATTGATATGGGCGTGGACCCCTATTTGGTGGCGTCAAGTATCAAGGCCATTGTGGCGCAGCGCTTAGTTAGAAAAGTGTGCGAAATTTGTAGCGCGCCTTATGCGCCGAATGCTGACGATATTGCATTAATCCGCCAGTATGGGCGTTATGCGCCAACCATACCTATGCATTTGCGGCGCGGTGTAGGCTGCCCACACTGTTTTAATACGGGCTGCCATGGTCGAGTGGGTATTTTTGAAATGCTGGATATTACCACCAATATGGCGGATGCACTGCGCGATAATTCCGTGCGACAATTTAATGCGGCCGCACATAACCATCCTAATTATCGTCCCTTGGCAGCGGCAGCTTTAGATTTAGCGTTCGCCGGCATTATCACGCTCGACGAAGTGTTGCGCGTGTCTGCAGAGGTGGAAGAAGACTTGGAATTGCCCATTAACAGTTAAGGTTGCGTGTATGTCGCATTACAGTTTTCAAGGCCGGTCTGGCCAAGGCCAATTGGTGGAAGGGCGGATAGACGGCGCTTCTATTGATGCTGTGGCGAGTCAATTGCTCGGTCGCGGTATTACCCCCGTTAAAATCGTAGCGCTCCGCGAAGCCACGGAAGTGGATAAACAAATCGCCCGGTTTTTTGGCTCTGAAAAAATTAAGCCGGTGGAATTAATTATGTTTTGCCGTCAGATGTACACCATTACTAAATCCGGCATTCCGTTGGTGCGCGGTATTCGTGGCTTGGCCGCCAGCATTAAACACCTCCATTTTCGATTGGTGCTCAATGATGTGGCTGATCGCCTTGAAGCGGGGTCGGGTTTGTCGGTGTCACTGAGTAAACACCCCATTATTTTTAATAATTTGTTTGTCAGCATGATTAATGTTGGCGAAAGCAGCGGAAACCTAGAGACGGTGTTTCTACAGCTGGCATTTTATATGGAGCGCGATGAGGAAACGCGCAAGCGAATAAAGTCCGCCACGCGCTACCCAATATTTGTGATGATCGCATTGGCAATTGCCATCACGGTGGTGAACATTGCGGTAATCCCAAAATTTGCGGAGATGTTTTCTACTTTCAAAACACCCTTGCCACTGGTCACGCGTATATTAATTGGTACGTCCTACGTGTTTGTTCACTACTGGTGGGCACTGGCGTTGTTTGTTGGGGGCGCCTACTGGGGCGCGCGCTGGTATTTAAATACGCCAGAAGGTGCCGACAAATGGGGCCAAAAAAAGCTCAAAATGCCGATTGTTGGGCATATTATCGAGCGTGCATCCATGGCGCGTTATACGCGCAGTTTCGGTTTGATGTTGCGTGCGGGAGTGCCGGTGAATATTGCGCTTACGCTCTGTGCTCGCGCCATTGATAACCCGTATCTCAGTAATAAAATCGAGACCATACGCAAAGGCGTGGAACGTGGTGACAGCCTTTTCAGAACTCACGTGGCAGCACAACTGTTTTCACCCTTAATTTTGCAAATGATTTCGGTGGGCGAGGAGAGCGGGCAGGTTGAGCAGTTGTTGACGGATGTTGCGGAGTTTTATGAGCGGGAGGTGGATTATGATTTAAAAACGCTCAGTGACAAGATTGAACCGATTTTAATTGCGACCATGGCGATATTCGTAGGCATTTTGGCGCTGGGTATCTTTTTGCCTATGTGGGATATGCACGCAGCGCAGCAAGCGGCGAGCTAGACCCTATAGCCCTGCGGTTCCGCGATTCCATCAAATGGAGTAAAACGAGGCGCAGAGGATGACTGGGCGTATTGGGGACGCTAGCGGTTACTTGAGCTTTCTAATGTCAATTTTCAACGCGGTTAGCTACAGTGCCAACCGAGGTCACCAAGGGGCGACCTTATTCTAAATAATGGGGTTTTTTTATTTGATATAAGACTCGACACTGGCAGTTCCTCCAGTTCGAGTTCGTCAGACTTGGGTAGCTCTTCCAGTAGTTCCAGTGTTACTCCAATCAGCAGCTCCAGCTCTTCCTCATCTAGTACCTCTAGTAGTGCCTCTAGTTTTTCTCCATCCAGCAGCTCTAGCTCTTCATCAAGCAGGTCCAGCTCGTCATCAAGCAGCTCTAGCGTTGCTCCATCCAGCAGCTCTAGCTCTTCATCCAGCCGCTCCAGCTCATCCTCATCTAGCTCTTCAAGCTCCTCTACCGTCGGGGCGTTTAACATCATTCCCGCGGAAGGTGAGTCCTCCACCACTCAGTGGAAAACAGCTCCTTATGCCTTCGGTCCTCGGTTTACCTATGCATTCCACGCCGGGGCGTCTATCACTCCAGCCATGGGCATTAAAACCGTGGGCGGCAAAATGTGCGCCACACTGGCTGGCACTCAATTAGCGGCAGGTGGTGGCGCCATTGGTTTCCAAGTGTGTGGTGCTCCTACTTATCCCGATGCCAATATGATGTGGTCTTGGTTCTCGCTAAACTGCATAGATAACCCTATGTCTTGTGTCGCTAGCGAAACGGCGGCACCCTCAAGTGCCTGTGGCGCCAATATCACCGGTATTCGTTTTGTGGGTACAGGCGCGATTGATAAGGTTGAGTTTAAAGGCCCAGGTGACAGCAACCTTGGGCCGCTTGGAACTCACGCTGAAGTGATACCTGTAAATGGTTACGCTCCAGCACCTGTGGGTAGAGGCGGTGATATTACGGCGATTCACATCAAGTCCTTCAATGATGGCGAAATCTGCTTGGAAAACTTGGTGTATGAGTACGCCACTACCTCTGGCTCATCAAGTTCGTCCTCCTCTAGCTCGGCCTCAGGTTTGGGTTCGTCGAGCGCCGGCAGTTCTTCATCTGGCGGTTTGGTGAGCTTGCTTACTAGCAACGGAACTTTCACGACGGGTGCCGGCATGTTTGCGGCCTATTCACCTACGCTAACTCATGTTGTTTCCTTCGCCGGCGGAGTGGCTGATTTTGCTATAGCCACAGCGTCATTTGAACTTTGGCAAGTTCAAATGACGCATCCGGTTGCGCTGGTTGCAGGCGTTAGCTATACCCTGTGTTATGACGCCATGGCGTCTAGTGCCCGCACAATTGCCATCGATTTTGATGATGCTGGGCCGACTTATGGATCCCTTACTGGTGGTGTCACTCCTATGATTACAGCGGCTTGGGCTTCTTATTCCTTTACGTTTGCGGCAACTGCTACCGACCCTACGGCGCGGGTTGCATTTAACCTAGGCTCTGGTTTGGGTGAGTTGCCCGTAAGTATGAAGTTGGACAATATCGGTGTTTATCAAGGTACCGCCTGCCCAGCTAAACCCTAAACGGGATGGCGGGCTGTTTTAAAGCCCGCCAAAATACTAGGCTTCGCAAACTAGCGAGACCTAGTTTGTTTAAAACCACACCCAGCTCGCTGGGTGTGGTTTTTTTTTGCGTTAATTTTGCTCAGCGCTATTGTCACGGTTACCGGCCGAGTGCAAAAAATTAAAGCGCGCCATCGTTCCGGAACACTTCTTGCCAAAGCCCTGTCATGTAGGATTTTTGTCAATATTTTGTCTGGGAGCCTTATGGCTGATTCGTTGATTACCCACTTGCGTGGATTGCCCACCACCATGACGCGGGATTCCGCCGCGCGAGGATTTCGCTCCCTGTGGCATGGCAATATGGCGGTGCCGCTGCTGCTGTTGATACTGCTCGGCATGATGATTTTGCCCCTGCCGCCGATCCTGCTGGATGTGTTTTTTTCGTTCAACATTGCGCTGGCTATTCTGGTGTTGCTGGTCAGTATTTACAGCCTGCGGCCACTGGAGTTTGCGGTGTTCCCGACCATTCTATTGGTGGCCACCTTGTTGCGGTTGGCGTTGAACGTGGCCTCTACGCGGGTGATTTTGCTGGAGGGGCACAATGGCGGCGCAGCGGCCGGTCAGGTGATTGAAGCCTTTGGTCACGTGGTGATTGGGGGCAATTACACCGTAGGATTTGTGGTGTTTATCATCCTCATGATCATCAATTTTATGGTGGTGACCAAGGGTGCGGGGCGTATTGCCGAGGTGAGTGCAAGGTTCACGCTGGATGCATTACCCGGTAAACAAATGGCCATTGATGCGGACTTGAACGCCGGCCTGATTGATCAGGACGAGGCTCGTAGGCGCCGTGTTGAAGTGTCGGCGGAGGCCGATTTTTACGGATCTATGGATGGTGCCAGCAAGTTTGTGCGCGGGGATTCCATCGCCGGCATCATGATTCTGGTTATCAACATTGTTGGTGGCTTGATTGTTGGTATGTTGCAACACGATTTGGAGTTTCAGGACGCGTTGCAAAAATACATTCTGTTAACCATCGGCGACGGTTTGGTGTCGCAGATTCCATCGCTACTCTTGGCTACGGCGGCGGCCATTATCGTAACGCGGGTTAATACCACGCAGGATATGGGTTCGCAGGTGTTCAGCCAAATGTTCGCCTCGCCCAAGGCATTGGGCGTGTCGGCGGCTATTTTATTCGTTATGGGCATAGTGCCTGGCATGCCACATCTGGCATTTATTGGCTTGGCGCTACTCTGTGCAGGCCTAGCCTATGGCGTGCATTTTCGCCGGCAGCAGGGACAAGTGGTGGAAGAGGGTGGCTCGGCGCCGTTGGTGGGGCGTTCAGCGCCGCCGCCAGTCATGAGTGGCCACGCGCCACTGCCCGCGCTAGAGCACCGCAGCAGCGGTCATGCGGCCACTGCAGAAACGGCGGAAGTCAGCTGGGACGACGTGGCGCAAGTGGATATTTTAGGCTTGGAAGTGGGTTATCGGCTGATTCCACTGGTGGACAAAAATCAGCGTGGCGAATTATTGGGGCGCATTAAAGGTGTCCGCAAAAAACTCTCCCAAGACGTGGGCTTTTTGGTGCCCCCAGTGCATATTCGCGACAACCTGGAGTTATTACCCAGCGCCTACCGCATAACCCTGATGGGGGTGGCGGTGGGCGAGGGCGAGGTGTTCCCCGAACGGCATATGGCCATTAACCCTGGGCAAGTGTTTGGCAGTTTGCCGGGCACTAAAACTACGGACCCCGCCTTTGGTTTGGAAGCCATTTGGATTGATGACCACCTGAAAGATCAGGCACAGACCTTGGGTTACACGGTGGTGGACGCCAGTACCGTGGTGGCCACGCACCTTAACCAACTGGTGCAAAAACACACCCACGAATTATTGGGCCACGAGGAAGTACAAAAATGGTTGGACTTGTTGGCTGAAAAATCCCCCAAATTGGTGGAGGAGTTGGTGCCCACGACCATTGGCATCAATACCCTGTTGAAGGTGCTGCAAGCCCTGTTGCGCGAACAGGTCGCGATTAAAGACCGGCGCTCTATTGCCGAGGCTTTGGCCGCTTCAGGCGATAAAAGTCAAGATATTGCCACTCTCACCAGCCACGCGCGTTGCGCGCTGGCGCGTCAAATTGTCCAGAATATCGTGGGTAGCGACGCAAATATCCCTTGTATTACGCTCGATCCCGCGCTGGAACACTTGTTGCAGCAGTCCCTGCATCAGGCACAAAAAGCTGGCGCGGATGCGGCCTCGTATATCGAGCCCCGCTTGGCGGATCGCCTCAACCAAGCCCTTATCAAAGCGGCGCAGAAGCAAGAGGCAGCCGGCAAGCCCCAAGTACTCTTGGTGGCGGCCCAGATCCGCATGACCATGTCGAATTTTGTACGTTTTAACCTGCCGGAAATGCATGTGTTGGGTTACAACGAAGTGCCAGACAACAAACAGATCACCATCGAAGCCACCGTGGGTGGGGATCTGACCCGTAATAATTAAGGTGATCCGCTAATGCGGACATTGGAGAAAACGTCATGACCGTGAAACGATTTGTCGCCCCTGACATGCGTCGCGCCCTAGATCTTGTTCGCCAAGAGATGGGCCCCGATGCCATTATTTTATCCAGCAAACGGGTAAAAGACGGGGTTGAGGTATTGACGGCGGAAGAGCTGGACTTACCCACCCGGGGTTACGATACGCGCCAAGCGTTTGGCCAACAGTTTGACCCCGAGGCCGATCGCCCGTTGGGCAGTGATCAAGCCTGGAACCCCCGTTTGGGTGGCGCGCAAGTGGGCGATCGCCCTTACACGCCGCCACCGGTGAATGACTCCGCCGCCCGCGCTTCACAGTTGGCGCAGGAAATCGACGCCGCGCGGGAGCGCATGTTGGCCGCGAAACGCTCAGCCGAAGCGGCAAACCGTCCCATTGGCGGCCGGCAACGTATTGAGCCGCGGGTGGATGTGGCCGCGCGGGTTGATGACTTTCCCGCAAGCCGCCATGAGCCACGTGTGGATTTTGAAACACTCGGGAATATAGCCCCAATGCCAGCTGTGGAGCCAGCCCCACGCCAAGACCGTCAGCTGGCGGGGTTGGCCGCACAAGTGGAAAAAATGCGCGAGTCGAATCGCGAGTCGCAGGCCCGTACGGGCAATGATGATCTGCGGCTTAACGACCTACAAAACGAGCTAGCCGACATGCGCGCTTTGTTGCATCAACATATTGCTAGGGTGGGTGATGCCTCTCAAGGCCTGCCGCCTGCCGATCTTAAAAATTCAGTGAATGCGGCGGCGTTGAATCAAAACCTGTCCCGCCTGGGCCTGACCAGCGACCTGAGTGAACGGCTGTGCAACCAGCACGGTAGCGAACCCCGCTTTTCCAGCGCCTGGCGCGATGCCCTCAACGATTTAGTCGGCCAATTGCCCGTGAACGCGTCCGACTGTATCGACAAAGGCGGTATTTTCGCTTTTGTAGGCCCCACTGGCGTGGGCAAAACCACCACCATCGCCAAGTTGGCTGCACGTTACGTGCTTACGCATGGCCAAGGTAAAGTGGCCCTCGTCACTACGGATACCTACCGCGTTGGCGCGCAGGATCAGTTGCGCTCCCTAGGCCGCATTTTGAATGTGCCCGTCCGTGTTATCGACCACGAGCGCAGTTTGTCGGCGGTGCTGGCCAGTTTGCAGGCGTTCCCCCTCGTCTTAATCGATACCGCCGGCTTCCGCCAAGGTGACCCACTGCTCAAGGAGCAAGAGGCTATGTTGGCCAGCTCCGCCAACGTGCAGCGCATTTTGGTCATGGCCGGCAACAGCCAGCTGCAAACCCTCAAAGCTTCAGCCCATGCCTATAAATCTCGGCGTTTAACCGGTTGTGTACTCACCAAGCTGGATGAAACCCTGAGCTTGGGCGAGGCGCTTAGCGTCGTGATCCAGCAGGCTATCCCTTTGTTGTACACCACCGACGGCCAAGAAATTCCTAAAGATATTGCATTGGCCTCGGCCCAGCACTTGGTGGCTAAAGCAGTGAGTTTAACCAAAGCACAAGAGCGTAATGAGCGGGAGCTGACGGGCATTGCGCGCTAGTCGTCGGCTAGTGCGTATTTGAGCGGATAAATAAACATCAGCATCTATACTAAAAATCAAATAAAACCTCGGTTGCAGTTGGGCTCGGGTTGCAAACAGCAGGGTGTGTATCCTTCATGAATGTGAATCGTCCCGTAAAAGTTATCGCCGTCACTGGTGGCAAGGGTGGCGTAGGCAAAACCAACCTCTCGGTGAATTTGAGTATTGCCCTAGCGGAGATGCGCCGGCGCGTAGTGCTGCTGGACGCCGACTTAGGTCTCGCCAATGTGGATGTGCTGCTGGGCTTGCAGGCCCGCTACACGCTGGCCGACGTGCTCAGTGGTGAGCGCGACCTGCGTGAGATTATGCTCACCGGCCCCAGTGGTTTGAAAATTGTGCCGGCGTCATCCGGCATGCAAAACATGTCCAAATTGTCGCCGCAAGAACACGCCGCGATAATTCACGCCTTCAGCGATTTAAGTGATCAAATTGATATTTTGGTGATTGATACAGCCGCGGGTATTTCCGACACGGTGGTCAGTTTTGTCCGCGCCGCCCAAGAAGTCATAATCGTGGTGTGCGACGAACCCTCGTCCATTACCGATGCCTACGCGTTAATGAAACTGCTGAATACCGAACACGGCGTCACCCGCTTCAAAGTTATCGCCAACATGACCCGCACCCTGCAGGAAGGCAGTAACCTGTTTAACAAACTAAATGCTGTATGCGAGCGCTTTTTGGATGCCTCTTTGCAGTATTTAGGCCCCGTTCCATTTGATGAAAACGTGCGTAAAGCCGTGCAAAAACGCAAACCACTATTGGAATTTGCGCCGCGCTGTAAGGCCTCGCAATCCATTCGGTTTATTGCCCAGCGCATAGACCAATGGCCCGTGCAGCACAGCGCCCGCGGGCACTTAGAGTTCTTTTTTGAACGCCTATTGGCTGCCAGTGGTGGTCTGTGACGGCAGCTCATCCCGTGAATTATTATCGAAGTAGTAGTGGTGTTCCGGACTTCGACGTTGAGCACTATGCACCTTTGGTGAAAAAAATCGCCTATCACCTGCTGGCCAAAATGCCGGCCAGTGTGCAACTGGACGACCTAATACAGGCCGGCATGCTCGGCCTTTTGGAGGCTGCCCAAAAATTTGACGGCAGCAAAGGCGCCAGTTTCGAAACCTACGCGGGTATTCGCATTAAAGGCTCCATGGTGGATGAAATGCGCCGTGGCGACTGGGTGCCGCGCTCCGTGCATCGCAACGCGCGGCGCATCAGCCAAGCCATGACGCGCCTTGAGGCCAGCCTAGGGCGGGAAGCCACGGACGCGGAAGTCGCCGCCTATTTAGAAATTCCCCTCGACGATTACCACAGCATGCTGGGCGACAGCATGGGCGGGCGGCTGTTCAGCTATAACGAAGAAATCGACGATGAAGACAGCTGCGTTTCCAGCGAAGAATCCAGCCTACCCTTGCAGGACCCAGCCAAAGGCGTGCAACAACAGGGAATGCAAACAGCCTTAGCGCACGCCATTAGCCAATTGCCCGAGCGTGAACAAATGGTACTTTCCCTCTATTACGAGCAGGAATTAAACCTCAAGGAAATTGGCTTGGTATTGGGCGTGTCCGAATCCCGCGTAAGCCAAATCCACAGCCAAGCCGCCCTGCGTTTGAAGGGTAAATTGAGTGGATGGCGGAAATAACATTTGCAGGCTTTTTGCTCCTCCCCTTTAAAAAGGGGAGGCTGGGAGGCAATGTCATTAAGTTAAGGGTTGCGAGCTATTTTTTCAGGTAATTTTCTCTTGTCCAAAAATCCCTCCCCAGCCCTCCCTTTTTCAAAGGGAGAGGGTGGCGCCTTACTTTGCAACAAGAAGGGAGTCATCCCCCCTTTGTAAAAGGGGGCTAGGGGGATTTAGGTTTTTTCATTCTCGCAATCCTGCGCCGCTCTATCTCCTGCATCCATGAGGCGTCTAGCAAAAGTTAAATTTGGCGAATAGCCAAGTTGCTCGCTAAATTTAACTTTCTCCCATCACCCAATGGGCTGCACAGCTTTTGGCGCCTAACTGAGGTTTCTAGTTGAAGAGGCTAAAATCCTTAACTTAATGACATTGGGCTGAGAGGGGATTTCTTGCCGAGGTAAAAATCACCGGAAAAAGCGAGCCAAACCCCATGTTAATGCCATCGCCCACAACCCCTCCATACTAAATAAGGCCAAGTAGCGCGCAGCCGCTATTTGGCGTGATTGTTGTACAAGCCCGGTGTTGATCGAAGGTTTCGTACTTTGTTTATAGGAAATTGCTTAGGCGGGGTGTGATCTGTCAAAGATTAAATGGCGATGCTTGTCGCCATTTTTTATGCCTTAAATTCGTGTCCCGTAGTCCCTGCGGCGGAGTTTTGG
>CAMCXE010000044.1 GCA_945882995.1 Thalassocella blandensis
CTTGGGTGATGGCAACGCCTTGTTGCCCAGAGTAAAAATTGCCTAGGCTCATGCAGGCGCGCCTTGCGCAACGCCAGTTGAAAAAAAGCGGCTTGCGCCGCTATCAAGTTGATGCAGGAAACCTTCCTGCTATCAGAGGAGCTGTTGACCTTGAGTCGAAGTTGCAAGGCTTATTAACGGCTAAATCGCCAGTTGGACTTGGCCATCCTGTACCCGCGCGATGTACGTCGCCACACTAACATTTTCATCTTCGAGGCACTGCCCTGTGACAAGGTTAAAATGTTGCTTATAAATCGGTGAGGCGACGACGATTTGACCTTTAATATCGCCCACAATGCCCCGTGCTAATACGGCGGCGTTAGTAAATGGATCAATAGCATCTATTGCGTAGAATTTTTCATTCACACGAAAAATAGCAATTTGTTGGTTTTCTACTAAGGCGCGAACGCCCAAAAAATTGCCAATGTCGTCAGTGTTACACACGGTTTGCCAAGTGGTGGAGGCTGTTTCAGTCATAAAAAATTCTCGTAGGTGAGGGCAGGGCGTTAGGCGTTTGCCAGCGCTGCAGGATCCATCAAGCGAACAATTTCTTCCTCAGTAGCAGGACGAATTTGTGCGCGCTCCTGCACAAACACCACAGTGTTGTCACTGGCCTCAGTATTTACAAAAGTCCGGAAGCGTTTCACTTTTTCCGCATCTTCTATAGTGCTTTTCCATTCACATTGGTAGGTGTCAACCACGCCTTGCATTTCAGCTTCCAGTTGGGCTGCCAAGCCTAATTTATCGTCAAAGATTACACTTTTTAAATATTTCAAACCGCCTTCAAGATTTTCCAGCCATACAGACGTGCGCTGTAAACGGTCGCCGGTGCGCACGTAAAACATTAAAAATCGGTCAATCAGTTGCACCAATTGCTCGTCATTTAAGCCTGTGGCAAATAAATCCGCGTGACGCGGTTTCATGCCGCCATTGCCGCACACGTAAAGGCTCCAGCCATTTTCGGTGGCAATAACGCCCACGTCTTTGCTTTGCGCTTCGGCGCATTCACGGGTGCAGCCGGAAACGCCAAATTTCAATTTGTGCGGCGACCGCAGACCTTTGTAGCGTTCTTCTAAGCGAATGGCCATGCCCACCGAATCCAGTACGCCATAACGACACCAAGTGCTACCCACGCAGGATTTAACGGTGCGCAAGGATTTGCCATAGGCATGCCCCGTTTCGAAACCGGCGTCCACTAGTTCTTTCCAAATAAGTGGCAGCTCGTGTTGTTGCGCACCGAACAAATCAATGCGCTGACCGCCGGTAATTTTTGTGTAAAGGTTATATTTTTTAGCTACCTGCCCCAGCACAATGAGTTTATCCGGGGTGATCTCACCGCCAGCGATACGCGGCACAATGGAGTAGGTGCCATTTTTCTGCAGGTTGGCCATAAAATGGTCGTTGGTGTCCTGCAGGGGGGCCAGCGGGGCCTTTAAAATAAAATCATTCCAGCAACTCGCCAAAATAGAGGCCGCTGTGGGTTTGCAAATGTCGCAGCCCAAGCCTGTGCCGTGTTGTTCAATTAAGGCGTCGAAACTCTGAATATTGCCTACGCGGACTAGGTGGTATAGCTCTTGGCGCGTGTGCGGAAAATGTTCGCAAATATCGGTATTGACCTCTACACCCATTTTGGTCAATTCACTATTCATAACTTGTGTGGTCAAAGCCACACAACCGCCACATCCAGTTCCCGCTTTAGTGCAGGACTTTATAGCGCCGATGGTATTAGCGCCCTCTTGCACCGCGCAGCAAATTTCACCTTTACTCACCTCGTGGCAGGTGCAAATAATTGCACTGTCGGGTAGCGCATCCACGCCCATGCCCGCCGGTGCGGAGCCATCGCCAACCGGAACTATGAGCATTTCAGGGTTTTCAGGAAGGTCCATGTTGTTGAGGCAAATTTGCAATAAATTGCCATAGGCTTCGACTTCACCCACCAGTACAGCGCCCAATAATTTTTTGCCGTCTGCGGAAACGATGAGTCGTTTGTATATTTCTTTCACGCCGTCTTGAAATACATAGGAAATACAGCCTGGCGTGCGGCCATGGGCATCCCCGATACTGGCTACATCAACGCCCAGTAGCTTTAATTTGGTGCTCATGTCAGCGCCCAAAAATTGATCGGAACCGCCAACAATATGTGATACCGCCACTTTCGCCATTTGGTACCCTGGCGCAACTAACCCGAATATTTTGCCATCCCAGAGCGCGCATTCGCCAATGGCATAAATGTTATCGACGGAGGTTAAGCAATTGTTATCCACCACTATGCCGCCGCGTTCACCAATTTGAATGTCAAATTGTCGCGCTAATTCATCTTGCGGACGGATGCCGGCGGAGAAAAGAATCATGTCGGTTTCTAAATGCGAGCCGTCCGCAAAATTCATGCGATAACGACAGATTTCACCCGCAACAATGTCTTTGGTGTTTTTTTCGGTATGCACCTGCACATCCAGCGCTTCAATTTTTCGACGTAACAACCCGCCGCCGGCTTCGTCTAATTGCACGGCCATTAAACGCGGCGCGAATTCAACCACATGAGTTTGCAACCCCAGATTCTTGAGTGCATTGGCCGCTTCCAAGCCCAATAGCCCACCGCCTACCACCACGCCAACTTTGCTCACGCTGGCTGAAGCAGTAATGGCTTCTAAGTTTTCAATCGTGCGGTATACCAAGCAGTGGGGCTGATCTTTGCCCAGCAAAGGCGGTACAAAGGGGTAGGAACCAGTGGCGAGAATTAACTTGTCGTAGGCGACTTCGCGCCCCTTGGCGGTGGACAACAGTTTTTTCGCGCTATCAATGCCAATCACTTTTTCATTGAGTAAATATTGCACCCCTTTTTCCTGATAATAGGCTTCGGAGGTCAGCATTAAATCGTCTGCACTAGCGCCAGAAAAATATTTGGAAAGCCCGACGCGGTCGTAGGCTAAGCGTGGTTCTTCGGCAAAAGCCAAGATGTCAAAACGTTCGGCGTCGGAGTGATTTACCAAGTTATCAATAAATTTGTGGCCAACCATACCATTGCCAACCACCACTATTTTTTGTTTGCTCATGAATACATCCTCAGGCGGATAAGCGTTGACAGGTTTCCACAAAACCTGCGGCAGGTACGTGGAGTGTTGCGGCGAGGCTGACCACTTGGCCAACCACAATTAATGCGGGGGACGTCACCGCCTCAAGCTGAATTAGAGCGGGTAAATTGGCGATGTCGCTGACTAACACGCGCTGATTGTGCCGGCAACCGTTTTCAATGACGGCGGCAGGGGTGTTTGTGTCCAAACCGGCGTTGATCAGCGATTCGGCGATCCACTGCGCGCGGCTTACACCCATATAGAAAACCAAGGTGTGATTGAGGCTGGCCAGCGCCTGCCAATTGAGAGCAGCTTCCTTTTCACCCTGGGCGGTGACTAGCGTGCAACCTTGCGCCAAACCTCGATGGGTGAGAGGAATTCCTGCATTGGTGGTACAGCCAGATGCAGCGGTGATGCCCGGCACCACTTCGGCGTCCACGCCGGCGGCGAGCAACGCTAAGAGCTCTTCGCCGCCGCGCCCAAACACGAAAGGGTCACCGCCTTTCACGCGGCAAACATTTAGGCCAGCACGGGCTTTTTTCACCAGCAGTGCATTGAGATCTTGTTGTTCAATACTGTGTTGCCCTTTAACTTTGCCAACATAAAAATGAGGCACCTGTTTTGGAAAAAGGGCCCGAATCTCATCACTCACCAACTGGTCGAACAAAATGAGATCCGCGTTTTCAATGGCGCGTAAGGCGCGAATGGTCAGTAGGTCAGCGTTGCCTGGGCCTGCGCCAACCAGCCAGACCTTGCCGGCAGCGACCGAACCGTTTTTTGCGCGGGAGGATTTGGGCGGGTACACCATATATATCCAAAAAATGAAGTGGTTGGAGTCGTCGTTGGGCGGTCTGCCACAGGCCTAGCGTTCAGATTCTAACGGTTAAGTGTGTGGTTTTTAGCAGAAAATATGCCAACCTTAAAAACAAACGAGTGTCTTGAGCGGAAGTCATTGTTAATCAAGTTGTTAGGTGGGTTTTGTACGGGCCTTCGGAGGGCGCAAGGTGGTGATGGCTGCCCATGCAGCACTTTTTTGGTGCCATTTTGGTGTGGTGATGCCCGTCCATAGTTGAAAAACTCTTCTATATAGTTCTATATTGGTTCGGTATTGGTCGTTTTTGGTGCTTTAATTGGTGTTGTGGCTGTGTCTGGGTGGGGGTTGGAGGTGATTCGCGCTCCAGTTTTGGGCTAAGCCCGGAGGTTTCAGCTGAATAACGAAGCTCTGGCGCGCCCGCCGATTGTTAAGCGTGATGCACCACCCATTAGGTTGCCTATCATTTTTAGCGTTCTGCCATCGGGCCATGGCTAACACCGCGTTTTAGTGTTCGCACGTTACGGGGCGCGTTCGTCGAGCGTCGTGGCTGCGCGAGACGGTAATGCCTATTTAGGTTGTTTGCCCTGTTTAGGCAATGCGCTACAATTGCCGTAGTAAGTTTTGGCTCGCGAGCGTTGCCTCGCTGGGCGGCAAATGATTTTTTAACTTAACAATCTTAACTGAGCTATTACGGGCTGTGCCCTAGGTGCTGACGTTGCGCAATTTTCGAAAAATTGAATAGTGGTAGGCGTTGCTACTGGGCGACGCCAAATTTTTCGAATCAATTGAGCCGCTTCCGGCAGCAGGTTGCCGCAGCCGGCCTCAGCTGAGCTTGCTAAGTTCAATGCCGGCGCGGTTGCGCCGACCCGCCAGTTTCATTATTTGAAGGCTGACCACATGGCAATTCGCGGCACACTGTTTACAGTTTCAGCGCCCTCTGGGGCGGGTAAAACCAGCTTGGTACAGGCGCTGGTTCAGCGGACGCCCAATGTGCGCGTGTCCGTTTCTCACACTACTCGGGCCAAACGCCCGGGCGAAGTTGATGGCGTTAATTATCATTTTGTTAGCCAAGAGTCTTTTATGGCCATGCTGGGTAGCAGTGCCTTTCTTGAGCATGCGCAAGTGTTTGCCAATTATTATGGCACCTCCGCACATTGGGTTGAGGAAGTGTTGGCCGGAGGCGGCGACGTGATCTTGGAAATTGATTGGCAAGGCGCAGCGCAGGTGCGTAGGCTGATCCCGGATGCTGTTAGTGTTTTTATTCTGCCACCGTCCAATGCCTGCTTGTTGGAGCGGCTCACTGGGCGAGGTCAAGACGCTCAAACGGTGATTGACGCGCGTATGGCAGAGGCGAAAAGCGAAATTTCGCACTACGTGGAGAGCCACTACATGATTGTTAATGATAACTTTGACGTGGCTGTAGAGGACTTTCAAGCCATTATCCGTGCGTCGCGCCTCGTCCAAGCCCGGCAGCAGATGAAATACGCCGTCTTATTGCAAAGCCTGCTCGCGTGAGGTTGTTCTATCGGGGGCTTTTACGTAGACTGCGCGGCCATTTTTTAACCTTTAGCAACAGGCTTACTCCATATGGTGCATACTCCCGCTGGGATTTTGCGCCGCATTTTCCACCTTTTAGGGTTCCCTCATGGCTCGTATTACTGTAGAAGATTGTTTAGATCACGTTGCAAACCGTTTTGAGTTGGTGATAGTTGGCAGCAAGCGTGCGCGCCAGCTGGCTATTGGCGGCAAAACGCCCATGGTTTCGCCTGAAAACGATAAGCCAACGGTGCTGGCTTTGCGCGAGATCGAGCAGGGATTAATCAGTGTTAATATTCTCAAAGAACCAGACGAGCCGCGCATCGTAGTGGCCAAAAACATCCCGATAGATTCGTCGCTCGACGAGTAATCACGGCAGGAGGGCGCCTTGTTAACTATTGATTCTCTCAGTCACAGGCTGTCCTCCTATTTAGAGCCCCTTCAGATCAATCGTGTCAAACGGGCTTATTTTTATGCCGAGCAGGCCCACTCTGGGCAGTTTCGTCGCAGTGGCGAACCCTACATTACCCATCCGCTTGCCGTAGCCAATATCCTAGCTTCCATGCACATGGACCATCAAAGCTTGATGGCCGCGATGCTGCATGACGTCATCGAAGACACAGGTATTGGTAAGCTGGCGTTAGCTGAGCAATTTGGCGATGTGGTGGCCGATCTCGTGGATGGTGTTAGCAAACTCGCTAAAATTGAATACGAATCCCAAGCGGAGAAACAGGCCAAAAATTTTCAAAAAATGGCGTTAGCTATGGCGCAAGACTTGCGAGTTATTGTCGTCAAAATGGCCGACCGCTTACACAACATGCGCACTCTGGGGTCTTTGGCCCCCGAAAAAAAACGTCGCATTGCCAAAGAAACCCTCGAAATTTACGCACCCATCGCCCATCGGTTGGGCATGAACGATTTGCGCATCGAATTTGAGGATCGCTGTTTTACCGCAATTTACCCACTGCGTGCGGGCCGTTTGCAGGCTTCGTTGAAAAAAGTGCGCGGCAATCGCAAGGCGCTGGTGGAGAACATCCAAGCGGCTATCGAGGCGCGTTTGCAGCGCGAAGATATTGTCGGCTTGGTGATAGGCCGCGAAAAACATTTGTACAGCATATACCATAAAATGCGCAGTAAAAATAAATCGTTTAGCGAGATTATGGATGTCTATGCCTTCCGCATTATTGTGGAGGATATTAATACCTGTTATCGCGCACTGGGTGCTGTGCACAATTTGTATAAACCCATGGCGGGCGAATTTAAAGATTATATTGCCATCCCAAAAATAAATGGTTATCAATCGCTGCATACGGTGTTAATCGGCATGCATGGTGTGCCAATCGAGGTGCAAATTCGCACCAAAGAAATGGACGAATTAGCCAGCCGAGGCATAGCCGCGCACTGGCTGTATAAATCGGTCAATGGTGGCGATAAACCCGAACCGCCGACGGCGCGTGTGGATCGCTGGATTTCTCGCATTCTTGAAATCCAGCAGCACACTGGTAGCTCCATTGAATTTGTCGAAAACGTGAAAATGGATTTGTTTCGCGAAGAGGTTTATGTATTTACCCCCAAGGGCGAAATTATCGAGTTGCCCCAAGGCGCCACGCCGGTGGATTTTGCCTACGCCGTGCATACGGCAGTAGGTAATTGCTGTGTGGCCTGCCGTATCAATGATCGCCCCGCGCCTTTGTCGCAAGTGTTACAGAGCGGACAAAAAATTAAAATTATCACCTCTGATGCCACACAGCCTAATCCGAATTGGCTGAATTTTGTGGTGAGTGCCAAAGCACGTTCGGCCATTCGACATTATTTAAAACATCAGCGGCATATGGAATCCGTAGAGCTGGGGCGGCGCATGCTGAGCCGCGCTTTAGCCAACATGGATTTGCAATTGGAAAATTTCAGTAAAAAAGACTTTGCCCGCATGCTAGAGGCCAGCAAAGTTGAAACCATCGAGGAGCTCTACGAGAGCATTGGTATGGGCAAACGCGTTGCGAACTCGGTGGCCCAGCATATAAAACCCGACGGCGATAATGTGGGGTATGCGGCGGCGCCCATCAGCATCGATTCGTCCGACGGCCTGTTAATTAATTTCGCGCGCTGCTGCAGGCCTATTCCCGGCGACCCCATTGTGGGTCATTTGAGCCCGGGTAAGGGGTTAGTGGTGCACCGCGAAACCTGTAAAAACATTGCCGACTTGCGGAGTAAGCGTGAGAATATTACGGACGTGAATTGGTCGGCCAAAGTCGCCGGTGAATTTTTGTCTGATATTCGGGTTGAAGTGGAGTCCGAGCGCGGCATTATTGCCAGTCTGGCGACGCGTATCGCCGAAACGCGCACGGGTATCGAAGGTATTAATGTGAGCGAGCGCGATGCGCAGCACTCGGTAATTACCTTAACCATAGCGGTGCGCAATCGTATACAGTTGGCAGATGTTATGCGCCGCGTGCGTACCATGCGCTCCGTAAATAAAGTCTCCCGCGCCAAAAATTAGTTGTGTTATCAAACCTTTAATTTATGTTACTCGGCGGTTGCCGCCGAATTATATTGGATGAATTTTTATGACGAATAAAGCTGTTATCTCCACTGATCTTGCGCCCAGCGCCATTGGCACTTACTCGCAAGCGATAAAGGTGAACAATACCGTGTATTTGTCTGGCCAAATTCCACTTGTGCCGGAAACCATGGCGTTGATCGAGGGGGATTTCGCCGTTCAAGCGCATCAGGTTTTTAAGAATTTGCGTGCAGTTTGCCAAGCGGCGAACGGTGATTTGAAGGATATCGTTAAGCTGAATGTGTTTTTAACGGATCTGGCTAATTTCCCGATAGTAAACGAGGTTATGGCTCAGTATTTCGAGCAGCCATACCCTGCGCGGGCCGCCATTGGCGTTAGTCAGTTACCCAAAGGTGCAGTGGTAGAAGCGGACGGGGTGATGGTGATTTAACGTGTTGCCAACAGTGGGTGGCGTGGTGAGCATGGATATTGTGCTGCAGTGCGCCAAAAGCGCGCTGGTCATCGGCTTGGGCATTTTGCTCATGCGATTTTTAACTCGCCTGCAGCAGCGTTTAGTCGCCGGTGTTTGGTTGCCGCCTACGCTGGGCTTGATCGCCGGCAGCCTTAGTCGTTGGTTGGTGATCGCCATTTGCGTGCTGGTCGTGCTGGAAATTAACGGCTTACCGTTACGCATAGTGCTGGCGGGTTTGGTTTCTATCACGTTAGTAGTGGCTGTCGCTTTTTTTGCTTCCTGGAGCGTCCTGAGTAATATTTTTAGCTCTATTTTATTGTTGGCATTTTCACGCATTCAGGTGGGCGACGTGGTTGAATTGCGCGATACACGCCGTGATGAGCCGGGTGTGCGTGGCCGTGTAGTGGACATCAATGCATTTTTTGTGACACTTGAAGAGTTGGAGTTGGACGGTGATTTTGGCCACCGCCCACCCTTGGTACAAATTCCCAGCCATTTCTTTTTTTATCGCACCATGCGTCACTGGGCTGGGGAGCATACACACTCCTTAAAAGACGCATTTGAACAGCCTCCACCAAAAAACCGAAAATAGAATATTCGGCAGAGGATGTTTAGGGCACCTCCGGAAATTTAATTTTCGCGATGATTGCAAGGCATTTTCGCGCGGAGGGAGGGCGGTTATGTGGTATAAATGACCGACTGAGCACGAAAATAACGCAGCGAGAGCGCGCAAAGTGAATTTCCGGAGGTGCCCTTTAATGAGCTTGATCTATTGCGCAACCACCGATGCCACGGTACACGCCAATCCCTGGGAGGGGATGCCAGTCGACAGCAGTTTTTTTTATGATTTGGTTTTGCAGAATTTTTTGGTTGGCAACCGGCTTTTATTAAATGCGGGCGATATATTTCACCACCCTATTTTACGTCAGGAGTTGGTAGAAACGCCCAAGAGTTTAGCGCGTACACTTGTTCAATTGGGGCAAATTTGTGTGCTGGGCGAGCTAGTTGAGCCTCCCGCCGTATTGCATATTCACGCTAAAAAAATCGCCGCCACGCAAGCCCTAGTGCGCAACCATAATGCTGTAGTTAAGCGCCCCTGCGAGTCACTGGTGAACGCCGAATTTGGACGATTAATGCAACAGTTGCCTGCGCGCGATCCGGCGGGTAATGGATTTTTTATCGGCGCCATTGCTGAGCGTGAATACGGGTTAATCGTCTCGAGCTACATAAAAATGGCGTCCCCTACGGCGGGTGGGCGTGAATTATTTTTGTATTTGGTGGATAAGCTTTACGGCCAAACTCAAGGCCCTTGGCAAAATGACAGCAAAAATAAATTGCTGCAATTGATGGCGGATATTTATGCCTGCGCCACTGCCCGTGCCCTGGTCGAGCAATTGGGCGAGCGCGTGGGTGTTGATACCCAATGGAGCGCAACCTTAGGTTGGGCCATGCCGTTTCGGCCCTTGCTGATGACACCCTTAAGTGGGCCGGTATCCTTGTTAAAACTGCCTTGGCCAAACTCGTTGTTTCTGCCCAAAATTGCGCAGATGCTTTTAACGGATGGTGATATCGGATTGGCCCGTACCGCCTTCATTGCCGCTTGGCGCAATTTACAGACCGGAGAAATTACCGCTGGTTTAGTGGCGCAGTTGCGTGAGGCGGCGGAGGAATTTAATCGGGATCTACATCAGCTGGTGGCCAAAAGTGGCAGCAAAGACACCATGGCCAACCCGGCCAATTTGGTGTTGTCTTTTCAGCCTACGTCATTTAAAGGCGCGCCAGTGGTAGAGGAGGTGTATTGGCAGCAGGCATTTAGCGGCGCTCGCCGAGTGATGGCGATTTGGAATTTTGCGGGTTCACAAACAGGCCCTGTAGATGCACACAGTCTGCCGGCCTATGAATTAATTTACGGCAAAAAGAAGTCGGCTTCGGTCCTGCTTTGAACCTAGAAACCTCAGTTGGGCGCCAAAAAGCTGTGTAATCCATTGGTGTGATTAGTGAAAGTTAAAAATCAGGGGCAACCTGGTTGGTTGTTCGTGATTTTTATCTTTTGCTAGGCGCGCCACGGGTTGCGCAGACTTTGGTGATCCAACTGAGGTTTCTAGGTTGAATGCTAAGTCGGCTGGTGCTGAATTGCCCGCAAGGCACTTAGGCAGGGTTAGGGAGTGGCTGCTCGGTGCGTTGAAATGCCTTCAGCCGGCCGGCGCTTAAGGCTTCGGCCTCTTAGGCGTCTGCACTTTCATCATCCGGTAATTCCCGGTTGCGGGTGCAGGCCTCAACATGTTCTAGGGCCTTATTAACGGCGTGAGCAACTTTGTCGGTCATCTCTTCCATTTCCACTGGCGAGAGGAAAAACGACATGTCCACATCAAACCGCACATAGCGAGGCGGCAGGTGATTAAGGGCGACGCAGGCCACATCGGCGAAAAAATTTGGGTCGTTGGTGGCTTTGTCACTGGCTCGCAATAGCTGCTCAAACACAAACCGCTCGTAATAGTTATGCACGCTATCGCGGGGGGAGTCGCCGTGGGTAATAAGGTGTCGGCCTGTAATTAACATAGTCATTATCCTCAGAAACACGAATGTGTGTTGAGTGTAGCCACTGGTGTGCGGTTTTGCCGAGGTTTCTATGCTGAAGTTTGTGCGGCGGGTTAGCCTTGCGCTCGGTAGCGCTCCAGCAGAATTTTTACGCGTTTGACATAGGCTTGTGTTTCCGCAAACGGCGGTATGCCTTGGTACTTGGAGACATTGTTCGGCCCCGCATTATAGGCGGCCGTGGCAAGGCTGATATCGCCTTTGAATATTCCCAGTAAATACGCCAAATATTTCACGCCACCCACAATGTTTTGTGGCGCCTCGTAGGCGTTGCTGACACCCATTTCTTTTGCGGTGCCAGGCATAAGCTGCATTAGGCCCATGGCGCCCGCACCTGAACGAGCCGCAGGATTAAAGCCGGACTCCGCGTGAATAACGGCGCGGACCAATGCGGGTTCCACTTGATAGGTCTGTGAGGCCGCTTGGATATGCGCGCTGAAGGTATCGGGAAAGAGTTTGGTGCTATACCAGTCCACGGCGGAATTGACGTTGCACGCAAAACACCCGTAGGTGAGCACCTCAAAGGCCGCATCCCGCGGCGCGGCGTCGGCGAATGCGGCCACGCCATTTTTGCGAAATTTATACACTTTGGTGAGTGTTTCTCCACCGCCCAGCGGTTGGCCCGCATTAGCACTGGCATAGCTACGGTGTTTGCCGCTATTGGTAATTTGCGCACGCCCTTTGCCTATAGTTTTGCCTTCGCTGGGGTTGTTATTCGTGGAGCTGGCGATGATCTGTGTGCCTGGAGCAAGCTCATCCGAGCTCCCTCCAGTTTTGAGGACGCGCCCAGCGATGGGCGGTGACGCCTCCGGTTTCGACTCGGCCGCCACCCGCGCCGCGTAAATACACGGCAAGAATAAACAGCAGAGGAACAGGGTTCTTATCACGAGCATGCACCAAAGGTGACGAGTCTGGGGTGAGTCTATTGCCTGAGTCTAGCTCAGGCAATATCTGCGGGTAGCTAATGTCTAGGTTAGCTATGAATTTCATGACCCGTGTCTCAGCTTGGTGATCTGAACCCGGCGTCGGGCGGCTCAACGTATTGAAGTGGCGGTAAATCGCTTCACAGGTACATGACGGTGCCGTTAGTATGCGGCGCCATAAATAAACCGCCAAACAGCACACAACCGTGCGTTGTTAACCCCTAAGGGATCCGCCCCATGCACCATGCGCTTCGGTATTACCTATTTGCTACTCTGCTCAGTTTTGGCTTTGTGAGTCAGGCACAGGCGGAGGACCCGCTTATTGTCCCGCTGTGGAAAAAAGGCCCGCCGGGTTTTGAAAAGTTGAAGGATGAGCCGGAAGAAGCTGAGGACTATTGGGTTAAGCATATTCGCAATCCCTCATTAATGGTTTACCGAGCCGACCCAAAAATTGCCAATGGCACGGCGGTGCTCATTGCGCCGGGTGGAGGCCAGAAACTGTTAGTCATTAACGGCGAGGGCCGCGATCCGGCGCTTTATTTTAATAAATTGGGTATTACGGCCATTGTGTTGAAGTATCGCCTCGCGGAGGAAGCGGGTTCGCCCTACGCCGGCGGGTTTTTCGCCCAAGAAGACGCCTACCGCGCCATACGCACCCTGCGCAGCCGAGCCAAGGAGTTTGGCATAGCGCCGGATAAAATCGGTTTTATGGGATTTTCGGCGGGAGGCGAAGTGGTGTCTAGCGTGGCTTACGCGGCTGGGGACGGCAACCCCAAGGCTAAAGATCCTATCGACAGACTTAACGGCAAACCGAATTTCCAAATTCTTATTTACCCAGGCTCGAAATTTATACCCACCCAACTGGATTCCCATGCCCCTCCAGCCTTTATGCTGGCCGCTATTGACGATATCAATAATTCCAAGCCGCTCATGGATTTAATCCAGTTGTATCACGGAGCTAAAATTCCCGCCGAGTTGCATATTTATGCCCAGGGTGGACATGCGTTCAACATGGGTTACCGCTCGACGTTGAAAACCCTTCACACTTGGCCCGACCGGCTGACTGATTGGCTGGATGATTCGGGGTATTTAAAGGTGACGGTGCCGCAGGTGGAATTGAAAAAATAAATGGAAAATAGCATGCTTCGAGACATTCACAGGTTATGTATGCTGCTAAATTCGGCCAAGGTTTTTACGAAATGGCCCCGCATGGCCAGAATAAATGCGGAGGTATCTATTGGGAGTTGAGAGTTTTTTCGGCCTCATTCTGGCGATGTTGATAGTTGCGATTATTCCAGGCCCTGCTGTTATTGCCGTAATGAGCGTATCACTTGTTTCTGGGTTCAAGCGAGGCGCCTCTTTGACAGCGGGACTAGTCGTTGCTGACTACATTTTTATAGTGCTGGCCGCCTCAGGACTAACAGCACTAATAGGAGCCATGGGCGATGCTTTCCGCTATGTAAATTATGCCTGCGCGCTTTATTTGGTCTATATTGGCCTTAAATTAGTCTTTCACAAGAGGCTGGATGCTCATGCTCAGCCAGCGGTAGTTGCAGAAAGGTCCGACTTTGTCACGGGTTTGATGATTACCCTGAGTAACCCGAAAGCCATTTTGTTCTATGTAGCCCTCTTTCCCGCCTTCGTTGATCCAGCCCGGTTAACATTGCTCGATGTTTTGCTAATTATGTTGTCCAGCACTCTAGTATTCGGAAGTGTTAACTTAGTTTATGCATGGCTGGGAATGTGCAGCAAAAGTTTTATCAAGCCGGGCAAAGGATACCTAATCGCCAATCGCGTTTCCGGGGCGGCCTTGATAGTTTTGGGCGCCATGATTGGAAGCAAGAGCTAAGGCCGAAGGCATCCGCTACAGGAGACCCCAAAGTCCAGACACCTATTTTAAGATATGCCCTGTCAAAAGAGTGAGGCAGGCAACGAGCGACAGCGATGGATTGAATCACTGCGCGTCGCAAGTGCCGTTGGGTGATCCAAAAACACATGGATGCTAAATTCGGCGGCGGTTTTTAATTTGTGGTTCTGTGGAATGCTATTCGTGGCAAACCAAAAAATGGCAAATCAAAAACCGTACGAAGCAGTGCCTTGTTGGTTTTATATTTAATTTACTTTGCAGGTTTTGCCTTTGTATTCATAGCGATTGATTTCGTAGCTTTTACCATTCCAGCGCCAAACTGAAAAGCAAAAGCCGGGGCCACCAATTTCTATATCTGGCCAGCCATTTGCACCTTTAGTTTTTAAAATTCTAGGAATGCCAGAGCTACTTAACATTGGCTTCCACGTGTTATTAGATTGCTCGCTAACAACGGTAAACCCAGAGCCCGTATTGCCATAACAGGCTACACCACCTTCCGAAATAATGGCCTCAGGTAAACCGTCGCCATTTAAGTCGGTAACGCTTTCAATTCTTGCAGGAACAAATGTACGCTCCGTAGGTTCATTGCACTCACTGTGCCATTTATTATCTGTTAGCAGATAGCCTCCCGCCTTAAAAGCTTCCGCTTCGCCTGCGGGTTGCAGCTGAATAGCAAACGCAGATTCAATTGCGCAAAAATGCAAAGCCGTTGCGACCAAATAAACAAGTTTGATTTTCACCAACAATTTCCCTCTTATTATAAAAAATATTTCGCTTACATATGCAGCCTAACATGCCCCGATAGCTCCCTCAATTCATCGTTGAATTGAGGTTTTGGATCATCGAGCGGCACTTGCTTGGAGAGAGCATCTTTTGCGCAGCGGCCTAGCGTTGTCAAAGTTGGGCCTCGGGCTCTTATCGGACCAACAGCCTGGCGCCGATGTCAGTTTTTAGCTTAAAAATGCGCCGTAAATTCAGCCTGAAACCCATCAATTTGCGCATCGGCGTAAAGGTTGCCGGTGTTAATCATTTTGAGCTTCATGGTGCGATAGCCCAAGGCCACCCCTAAATTTAAACCCGGCAGTACATCCAAGCTAGCACCCACTTTGGCTTCGGCGTCCACAAACGTATCGCCGTTGTAGGTCACGCCATTGGCCATGGCTTGTAGGTAAATGCTAGTGCCGGGAATATCGAACTGAGTTTTACCGTAGAGCATGGGCACAATTTGGTGGAGCTCGGTATTGCTGTGGGGAAAGTTGCGCGGGAATTGCTCGGATAATTCATAAAACACATCAAGATAACCGTCGAGTTTACGTGCGGTTAGGCCCAAATCGATATTTACCCAGTTATCCAAAATTTGGTAATAGAGCGTAGCGTCGAGGTTGTTAAACGCCAGTGCGGTGTCGATATTTTGCGGGTTGGAGACCTCAATCCCGTCGCCACCCGGCACCACTGTTGTGTCCCGAACACGTTTTGCCGATTCAATATTGGTGTAACTCATGCGAATGTTGGGCACAAATGGCAGCGGATGCTCCAGTTCCAGCCACAGACCGGAGTAATATTCGCTGGTCAGCGCCAGCTTATTGAAGTCCACGGGTTTTTGTTTAGCGGCACGGCTGGCGGTGCTCTGGGATTCACCGGTCAGCTCTGCCACCCACACTGTTTTCCCCCCAGTTAAACCCAACACATCCGCGCCTGCCCAATGGCTAGCGGTCATCAAAATCAAGCTAAGGCCCGTTAGGCGGGAGTAGGGCGAAATCCGCAGCATGGTGATGTTCTCTGGGTGGCTGAATTGTTAGTCAGTCTAGCGCAGCTGGCGCCTCTGCCAACCGGTAGCAGGTCTCTATTCGGCACATCCGGCACAATAAGCGCAAACTTTGGCGCTGCGCACCGCGCATTGGCTGTTCCGCCTTGCTCTGGGCGGCACTGGCCTCTTACCATGCAGCCCCCTTTGTGATGCGAACTTCCCATGCGTGTGCTCGGTATAGAAACCTCCTGTGACGAAACGGCGGTGGCAATTTACGATAGCGGCGAAGGCCTGTTGGCGCACCGGCTGTTTTCGCAAGTAGCCGTTCATGCGGAATATGGTGGTGTGGTGCCCGAATTGGCCTCGCGGGACCATGTGCGAAAATTGTTGCCGCTTGTTAAGGAGGTTATGGCGGCCGCTCACACCACCCGTGAGCATATTCAGGGCATTGCCTATACGGCGGGGCCGGGTTTGATCGGTGCGTTGCTGGTAGGCGCCTGTGTGGGTCGCTCCCTGGCTTATGCTTGGGGTATTCCTGCAGTGGGGGTGCACCATATGGAAGGGCACCTGTTGGCGCCGTTGTTAGAGCCCAATCCCCCGCAATTTCCGTTTGTTGCGCTGTTGGTTTCCGGTGGACACACACAATTGGTGCGCGTCGATGCGCTTGGCCAGTATCAATTGCTGGGCGAGTCGCTGGACGATGCCGCGGGTGAAGCCTTCGACAAAGCCGCTAAAATGCTGGATTTAGACTACCCCGGCGGCCCCCAAGTGGCGCGGCTTGCGCAGCTAGGCGATCGCCAACGTTTTGTATTTCCGCGCCCCATGACCGACCGCCCCGGGTTGGATTTCAGTTTCAGCGGGCTGAAAACGTTTACGCTCAACACCGTAGCAGCCCATGCGGGGGCCAATGGCTTGCCCGATGATCAAACCTGCGCCGATATTGCTGCCGCTTTTGAAGAAGCGGTTGTAGACACGCTGGTCATAAAATGCCGCCGCGCGCTAGAATTTTGCGCTATGAAAACCTTGGTGATTGCGGGAGGCGTATCCGCTAATCAGCGTCTGCGCGAAAAGCTGCAAACTGCCCTGCAGAAAATCGGCGCCGGTGTGTTTTATGCGCGCCCCGAATTTTGTACCGATAACGGCGCCATGATCGCCTACGCGGGCTGCCAAAGGCTATTGGCCCAGCAACATCAAGGCCTGAATGTAGAGGTAAAGCCACGCTGGCCGTTGGACAGTTTGCCCCCACTAACCCACTACACACGCGACAGCTGATCGTTCACATTGCACAGGTTGATCATGGACACTATTTTTATCCGCGAATTGCGCCTCGAAACCCTGATTGGGGTGTACCCCTGGGAACGCCAAGTTCGGCAGACTCTGTTCTTAGATTTGGACATGGCATGGGATATCGGCGCCGCCGCGGCGCAAGACAATTTAACCCTAGCCTTAGATTACGCCGCGGTGGCCGAGGGTATTGCCGCTCTGGTGCAAGGTTTGGAATTCCAATTAATTGAAACCCTTGCAGAGGCTATAGCCAGCTACATATTGCAGGAATTCAAAGTGCCTTGGTTGCGCTTAGCCCTGCACAAGCCCGGTGCTGTGCTGGCGGCGCGCACCTTGGGTGTGGAAATTCAGCGCGGCGTTCGCCCGGTATGACGCAAGTGGTGATTGGGTTGGGCAGTAATATTCAGCCCGAGCAAAATTTATTTTCCGCCGTGCAGCAGCTGCGTGACGTTTATGACGACCTCGTTATTTCTCCCGTCTACCAAAGTGCCGCGCAAGGTTTTATCGGGGCGGATTTTTGGAATTTGGTGGCAATATTTAATACCGCCACCACGCTATCTGCTGTCGCTCAGGCGTTACGGCTTATCGAGGTTAGGCATGGCAGGCCACAGCCCTCCGTGAAGTTCAGTGATCGCACGCTGGATATTGATATTTTGTTATTTGGGGATTGTATTGGCGAACATGCTGGGCGGTTTTTACCGCGGCAGGATATTCTGCAATACGGTTTTGTGTTGCGTCCGCTGTGTGACCTGCTGCCCGATGCACTCCATCCTGTGCGTCAACAAACCTATGCTGCGTTATGGGCTGAATTTCCAACGTCTGAGCATTTAATTTCCCCGCTGCCTAGTGAAAAACAGTCGGTTTTCAGTGGGTTTTTCCGGCGTGACAGGGTATAACTTTGGTAGCTATTCAGCATGTTTCCCCGTCATCCCCGCGCAGGCGGGGATCCAGCGGCAAACAGGCAGTTTTTACTTAATGGCGCCTCCGGAAATTGGATTTTCGCGATGATCGCAAGGCATTTTCGCGCGGAGGGAGGGAGTTATGCGGTATAAATGACCGTCTGAGCACGAAAATAACGCAGCGAGAGCGCGAAAAGTGAATTGCCGGAGGCGCCCTTAGGCGAAGATCGTAATAGCTTTAGAGCGATAGCCATCTGGATCCCCGCCTACGCGGGGATGACGTAAGAAATTGAAAAATGTACTGTATAGTTTCTAACTTTGTTGCTCAACAAACGGTCAGTTGCGTTTTTTTGAAAAAATAATGACAGTTTGTTTTTCGCGCGAGTGGTTGAGGTCAGCAATAATAATTCCTAGAGCACTGGAAGCGCTGCATGCGCGCCTTCAGTACCCGCTGAAAATACTGTTTTGCTACCTGCCTATCTCGACGATGTAGTGGAGATTATTCCCCTAGTCGATTTGAATGCGCCGAGTGGATGGTGGTGTGGCTTTGTGCTTGGGGGCGGTAAGTGTTAGTACACCATTATCAAACTGGGCACTAATATCGCTGTCTTGCACTAACGGCCCCAATTCAAAATTGCGCACGTACCGGCCGTAATGGCGCTCTTGGCGAATAATTTTATCGGTTTTCTCTGCGTTCATTTGTTTGCTGTCGGCTTCCACACTCAAAATGCCGTTGCTTAGGGTTATGGTGACATCTTCGGTTTTTACCCCTGGCAACTCTATGCTGATTTCAAATGCGTCGTCTTTTTCGCGCAAATCTACTTTGGGAGCCAAGGTGCCAAAACGCCCACCTTCTTCTCGAAACGGCAGGAGTGTGTGATCAAACAAGTGCTCGATATCATGCAAGGTACGGCGTGGAATTAGGTGCATAGAATCATCCTCTCTTGGTAAAGAAATCTGTGATTAACCTACGCTTATCAGTATGGGTAAAATTCTCAAATTCAACTTGAGCGGGATCAAATTTATCGCACAATCGGCAAGTGCCATGAAGCATGACTCGGCCTAATTGCCACTCAAACTACGACGACTTTCAATCAAGACGTCTTAGCTGGATCATTATCGGCTGCGCAACCCAAAGAACCACCCGTAATTGTGGCCTTTTGTCAGCACTCAATGCATGGCGCAGCGTCTTGGCACGCCATGAGACTTCATGGTTTAAGTGTTGAGCTGCGTAAGCGTGCACACGGCTAGCTCCAATTTACGCTAAGGATCTTAGGTGCTGTGCCTTAAATATTTTCAGTTGCGCTAGGCGCTGTGCCGCGATGGCCTCACCTAATGCCGCACCCTCAAAGCCTTGAGTTATTAAAGCTTGAGTATCCACCGTTTTGCAGGCCGCAAAAGCCCGCTGTAAATACTCACCTTGTGGATAATCGCGCCCTTCGAAGCCGGTTCGACCTCTGGCATCGGCCTCGCAACATAAGCAAAATGCCGCTAGCTTCTGCGGGCGGCGCAACACATCTAGGCGGTTAAATAATTTTAATAGCGCCTTGGGCGTTAATTCGAATGCGCGATGACAATGGGTGTGAAATTCCGCCACGCCTAGCGCCAGATCGCGTAAATCGTTGGGCACCGCAAGCCGCGCGCAAAATTGTTTAATTAACGGCAGTGATCTGATTTCATGCTGGTGATGCCGCGGCAATAATTCTGCGGGTGTTTCGGCTTTGCCTAGGTCGTGTAGTAAGGTGGCAAACCGCACATCGCGAGCCGTGCTCAATAGGCAGGCTTGTTGTAAAGACATCAGTGTGTGTATGCCGGTATCAATTTCAGGGTGATATTCCGCGCGCTGTGGTACGCCAAATAAGGCGTCAATTTCGGGCATGATTATTTTCAGGGCGCCGCAGTCGCGCAGCACGGTAAAAAATACCTCGGCATCTTGTTCATCTAGGGCGCGTGAACATTCTTTCCACACGCGTTCCGCAACTAAATGATTCACTTCCCCAGCGGCCACCATGCTTTGCATTAATTGTTGCGTTTCATCCGCCACTGTAAAACCCAAATGGTGATAGCGCGCTGCAAAACGCGCGATGCGCAAAATGCGCACTGGGTCCTCTGCAAACGCCGGCGACACATGGCGTAATAGCCGCGCGTCTAAATCTAAGCGCCCGCCATAGGGGTCTATTACCTCGCCCGCCGCATCTCGCGCCATGGCGTTTATGGTTAAGTCTCGACGTAACAGGTCTTCTTCTAGGGTTACATTGCTGGCCGTATCAAAATTAAAACCAGTGTAGCCGGGGGCGGTTTTACGCTCTTTGCGCGCTAAGGCATACTCCTCTTTACTGTCGGGGTGTAAAAAGACAGGAAAGTCATTGCCCACTTGGCTATAGCCCAAGCGTAATAAATCTTGCGGTTCTGCGCCTACCACCACCCAATCTTGCTCGTGTACCTCACGCCCTAAAAGCTGGTCTCGCACGGCGCCGCCGACTAAATAAATTTGCATAGGAGTGTTGACGCTCTTGGTATATTCGGCCACACTCTAGTACAAATTTTTTTAAAACACTATTTATTTGGTTGCCGAATATTATGTTTAATCTGAGTCATAGCATTATTGCCAAGCCAGTTGTTGTGGTGGCGCACCGCCGTTTTTGGGTGGGCTCCACCACTTCTCGCTGTTGGCGATGTTATGATTGAACTTCCGAGCTAAATCATTCATTAAAAGGCCGCAGCGAAATCTGCGGCCTTTTTTGTTGGGCGCAGGAACGTGCACGGCTAGGAGAGTTTCGTGAAAATATTCGTATCCTATGTCGCTATTTTATGTATTTGGTCCACAACCCCCTTGGGGATTAAGTGGAGTAATAGCAGTTTGAGTTTTGGCTCGGCCATCACCTTGCGTATGGTGTTGGCATTATTGTGTTGCGCGGTTTGTTTGAAAGTGAGTAGGCAGCCTTTAATTGTGCAGCGCCGCGATTGGTGGGTTTTTATGGCGGGAGCGCTAGGCTTGTTCCCGAACATGCTCATTGTTTATTGGAGCGCGCAATATATTTCATCGGGTTTAATGTCGGTATTGTTGGGGTTTTTGCCGTTTTTTGCTGGGCTATTTGCGTGGTTGCTGTTGCGCGAAAATATTTTGTCCCCGGCCAGGGGCTTTGCTCTGATTATGGCGCTGAGCGGCCTTTGGTTAATTCATTGCGATCAACTTGCATTAAGTGCGCAAGCCGTAAAAGGCGTATTGGGCATGTTGGTGGTGGCCGCTATATGGGGTGCTAGCTCCGTGTGGGTAAAATCGCTGGGCGTTGATATACAGCCTTTGCGCCAATCGACGGGAGCCTTATTAATCGCCACGCCGTGTTTTGTTGCCTATTGGTTGTGTACGGATGCAAAAATACCCAGTCACGTGGATGCAAAATCTTGGTTGGGAGTGGGGTATCTTGTTTTGGCTGGTTCGCTAATTGGGCATACCTTGTATTTTCACGTGCTACGGGTGTGCTCATTAGCCGCCACCTCGGCACTCACGCTGATAACACCCTTGGCAGCAATTTTATTGGGTTATTTTGCGCTGGGAGAGCGTTTAACGCCAGGGGAGCTTCAGGGCGCGGGATTGATTGTGCTGTCGCTTGGGGTGTATACCGGCGTGTTTAAGACGGTTGTTCAGCGTGTGAATAGATTGTGGTAGGGTTGCCCTAGGGCAGCTTGGCTGGGCTGCGCAAAACGTGTTGGTTATTTGGATGTTGCTCCGTTTAATATTTGCAGATTGTTTTTGCGTTAATGTCCGAGACTAAATTGAAAGTGGCGGGTTACGCCTGTGGCTAACTCGCCCAGCGAACATTGGATATGAAATGGGGAATTATTCGGCTCCCCACGTCATAGTCAGCTAAATTGGCATTTCGTTTTGTGTTGCGTTAGGAGGTTGTTGTGGCTGTGCGTAGAAAGGTGAACATGGGTGCAATCAATTGTTGGATGGCGCTTTTACTTATATTTTCTTGTGAAAATGTACGCGGCGACGTGGTGACTGAAACCAAAGGGCAGGTTTTGAGAGTTTCAGAGCGGTCTAATCCAGTCGATATCGGATACATAATAAATTCAGATGTTGTTGTGGAGGGGGTAGTTATTGCGCCGGAAGTCTCCGGCGACAAATCGACATGCGCGTCCAATTTTTTAAAATTAAAAGTTACAAATATTTACAAGGGTGATGTAAAAACAAATGAAGTAATCGACATACTTGTTTTCTCTAGGCCTGCGAGCATTGAATTAGGGAAAAAATATTTTGTTGGCGCCTATCAGTCGAGCGGTATGGGTATTGATTGTCCGCTTGGTAATTTGGCGGGGTCCATTGTGGGAGGTCGTACTTTTTATGAAACCGGAGATTACGTTGGGTTGGCGCGGTTTTCTAATAATAGCTAGAGATTAGAGTCTCAAACCCGAAAAAAATTTAAAATAATGCTTGACAATGGTGGCCAAAAAAATTTCGCGCCCTGAATAACATTTTAAAAAATGTTATTCAGGGCGCGTCCTTCAGAAAGTTTTCGACAACTATTCTGGAGGAC
>CAMCXE010000045.1 GCA_945882995.1 Thalassocella blandensis
AAAGTTACTCGCCCAGGAGGGCGAAATACATGCTCAAAACCACTCGAAAAATTAGCTTTGCGCGTAACTTAATGACATTGCAATCAGGAGAGGTGGTTATGCAGAGTTCCCGGGTATTGGCCATTGGCGTATTCGATCTTTTTCACATCGGTCATTTGCGCTATCTGCAATTTGCCCGTAAGCAGGGGCAGCACCTCAGTGTGGCCATCTCACCAGACTGGATGGTGGTGGCCGGTAAACACAAACTGCCTGTGATTGGTGAGGCCCAACGGCGCGAAATGCTAGCCGGGCTAGGCTGGATAGATGCTATTGATTGGGTACCCAGCTCTAGTGAAAACACCGGCCCCGCCGCCCAGTGGATAGCGCAATGGGGCATAGATCATGTGATTGCCGGTGGTGAATGGCAGGGCAGTGCCCGCTGGTTGCGCCTAACGCCCGCGCTGGCCGAGCGCGGCATTCGCGTCACGTTTGCTCCCCACACGCCGGACATTTCCAGTTCGCTGATTGCCGCCAAATGCAGGTTGCTCGGTGCGGTAACGTCACCTGAGTTGACCACCTAAGCAATCTTTGACTAGATACTGTGCCGGAATGACGATGGCAAGCGGTGAGGGTTGCGTTTTGTCTAGGCGACTGCTTAGAATCCACTTCCTTTCGCAACCCTTGGTGCTCAATGCCCCAGTTACGTCAGACTGCCGCCTTCTCGGGCTGCAGTCATGCTCCACCTGCTGCGGTTTCGCAGCTCCGGCCGTGCACAGCGGCTTCTGGCAAGTCGCCATTGTCTAGCCCTAGGCTGATCTCGGGGTATGCTCCATGGAATGGTTGATGGACCCCACCGCGTGGTTGGGTTTGCTGGCGTTAATCGTGCTCGAAATCGTTTTGGGTATCGATAATCTGATCTTTATTGCCATATTGGCCGATAAGCTACCTCCCTCGCAACGCGAAAAGGCCCGTTTGACCGGGCTTAGCCTAGCCTTAGTGATGCGGCTGGGTTTGCTGGCCAGTATTTCCTGGATGGTCACCCTCACCGACCCACTGTTCCAAGTTTTTAAGCGTAACATCTCCGCGCACGACCTGATTTTGCTGTTTGGCGGGCTATTTCTATTGTTCAAAGCCACCATGGAACTCCATGAACGCTTAGAGGGCCGTATGGAGATCCAGCGCGGCCGTCGCCATCACGCCAAATTTTGGGCCGTGGTTACGCAAATAATTGTGTTAGACGCGGTATTTTCACTGGATGCAGTCATCACCGCCGTGGGCATGGTGAACCACCTCAGTATCATGATGATTGCTGTGGTGGTGGCCATGGCCATCATGGTGTTCGCCAGCGGCGTGCTGACTCGGTTCGTGAACAAACACCCCACGGTGGTGATGCTCTGTTTGGGTTTCCTGCTGATGATCGGCTTGAGTTTGATTGCCGAGGGTATGGGGCTGCATATCCCCAAGGGCTACCTTTACGGCGCTATTGGCTTTTCGGTGCTTATCGAGGCATTTAACCAGCTGGCACGCTCCAATCGTACCCGTCACCTCATTGGGGAGCGCCCCTTGCGCGACCGCACCGCCGAAGCCGTTCTGAAACTGCTGGGCGGCGGTTCCGACCCGGAAGAAGTGGGGGATGATATCTCAGCCGTCACACAAACCGACGAGGAAAAGCCGATTTTCGCCCAAGACGAACGCGTGATGATTCGCGGCGTTTTGCAGCTCGCCGAGCGCTCTATCCAGTCCCTCATGACACCCCGCCCCGACGTAGTTTGGCTCGATGCCAACACCCCGCAGGAGCAGCTGCTGCAGCGCCTACAAGACCAGCCCTATACGCGGTTAATTCTATCCAATGGAGAGCTGGATAAAATGCTTGGCGCGGTAGAAAGCCGGGTGATACTCACCAAAATGCTGGCCGGAGAGGACTTTAACCTCATCGATTTGGCCGAGCCCCCCTTGGTAGTGCTGGAAGGCACCAGCGCGCTCAAGGTGTTAACCCTATTGCGTCAGCACCCTATCCCAATGGTTGTGGTGATCGACGAATACGGCAGCATAGAAGGCATGGCCACGCTCAGCGATTTGCTGGCCGCCATCGTTGGCGAATTGGCCAACACCACGGACCCGAACACCCCACTGGTGGTTACGCGGGACGACGGCACCTGGTTGCTAGACGGCAGTTTGCCCCTCGAGCAGCTGGAAGAGCTTTTGCGCATCGAATTGCCACCCAACGAGCATGACTTTTACACCTTGGGTGGGTTGGTGCTGGAGCAGCTGCAGCACATCCCTGAAGTGGGAGAGTCTTTTAGCCTTGAGGGCTACTGGTTAAAGGTTACGGCAATGGAAGGGCGACGCATTTCTCAAGTGGAAGTGACGGTGATGGAGGAGGACACTTCCGGCTAATTATTATATTTATCATGTTTATCAGTTGTAGGTGCTTGGGTATTTCCGCTAGAGTCTGTAAAAAAACTGTCACCAACAGTCGATAGCCTTAGGGAAACTCAGGAGAACATCATGCAAGACTATATTGAAGATTTATTAGAAACCTACAGCACCCCCTCAGCCGACTACGGGGATGAAGAACTCCGGGCCGACGATTATTTTGAGGTCTAGCTGCTGTCGAGCTCGGTGCGGTTAATCCCCTGCTCGGCCAATGTCATTACGTTAAGCTTTTTGGCCCGCTTCTTTGGGCGATTTCCCCCTTGACAAGAACCCCCCTCCCAGCCTCCCCCTCAAAAAGGGGGAGGGGCAAAAAGTCTTCAAATCAAGGAATCGCTTGTTTTCAAAGCTGCTCTGCTCCCTCCCCTTTTTAAGGGGAGGGCTGGGGTGGGGTTTCTGGACGAGAGGGCATTGCCTGGGAAAATCCCTCGAAACCCTTAACCCTAGAAACTCACCATGGCGCGAGTAGGGCTGTGGTGAGTTTCTAGGAAAATTACCCAGCCCACAAAAAAGGCCAGCATGATGCTGGCCTTTTTTGTGGGGTGTCTTAGGGCGAAACACTACAACTTCATATCGCCAAAAAAGTTTTTCATCCCCTCAAACCAGGTGGATTGTTTCGGTGAATGGGTTTTATTGCCGGTCATGTCGTCCTGCAATTGTCGCAATAGATCTTTTTGCTTCGGCGTGAGGTTTACCGGCGTTTCAACGACCACGCGACACAAAAGGTCTCCTGCCGCGCCACCGCGTACCGGCGCCACACCCTTGGCGCGCAGGCGGAATAATTTGCCTGTTTGGGTTTCTTCCGGAACCTTAAGTTTTACGCGACCATCCAGCGTCGGCACTTCAATTTCACCACCCAAGCAGGCCTCAACAATACCAATGGGCACTTCGCAATAGAGGTTTTTGCCTTCGCGTTGAAAAAATTCATGTTCCTTTACGGCTACCTGTACATACAGATCACCGCTGGGCCCACCGTCGCCTCCCGCTTCACCTTCGCCAGATAAACGGATACGGTCGCCAGTATCCACACCGGGTGGAACCTTAACGTTGAGTGTTTTGGTTTCTTCTATGCGCCCATGGCCACCGCACTCTTTACAGGGGTCTGTAATGATTTTGCCTTTACCACGGCAGGTTGGGCAGGTTTGTTGTACCGAGAAAAAGCCTTGCTGCATACGTACTTGGCCATGGCCGCCACAGGTTGGGCAAGTTACCGCTTTTGTGCCGGGCTTGGCGCCGCTGCCGTCGCAGGCTTTACAAGCCACTAGTGTGGGTACCCTAATTTTGGCACTGGTGCCTTTTACGGCTTCTTCGAGGCTGAGCTCTAGGGTATAGCGCAAGTCTGAACCACGGCTGGGTCCACCACGCCGGCCTCCGCCGCCACCGCCGAAAATATCACCGAATACGTCACCAAAAATGTCGCTGAAATTGCTGTGGCCACCGCCGCCGGCGCTACCGTCTACACCCGCATGGCCGTATTGATCGTAGGCTGCTCGTTTGTTGTCGTCAGACAATATTTCGTAAGCCTCACTGGCTTCCTTAAATTTATCTTCGGCATCTTTATCTTCAGAGTTGCGGTCTGGGTGGTACTTCATGGCTACCCGACGATAGGCTTTTTTCAGATCCTGCTCCGATACCCCTTTGGCAACACCCAAGACTTCGTAATAATCACGTTTAGACATGCGAAACTATTTTCCGTGGTCAGAAACAACAAAGCAGAGCGCTAGGCCCTGCTTACTAAAATCAGCAAACAAAGGGGCTTGCGCCCCTTTATCGGTTATTTTTCTTCTTTCACCTCTTCAAACTCGGCATCTACCACGCCTTCTTCCGCCGCGCGGCCTTGGCTTTCCGGTTGTGCTGCGGAGCCTTGCGCAGACTGTTCCGCATAAAGTTTCTGCGCTAAGCCACTGGATGCTTCGGTTAGTTTTTGCGTTGCCGCTTCAATTTTGTCCTTGTCATCGCTTTTAACAACGGCTTCGGCTTCACTGAGTGCGGCTTGGATAGAAGATTTTTCGTCAGCAGTGGCTTTGTCACCGGCTTCTTCAAGTGTCTTCTTGGTGGCATGAATTAACCCGTCAAGGGTGTTGCGAGCGCCCACAACCTGTTCAAACTTGCGATCGGCTTCGGCATTGGCTTCAGCGTCTTTTACCATTTTATCAATTTCGGCGTCGCTTAACCCCGATGAAGCCTTGATAACAATGGATTGCTGTTTGCCGGTGGCTTTATCTTTAGCGCCCACATTCAATATGCCGTTGGCGTCTATGTCGAAGGTCACTTCAATTTGTGGCATGCCGCGTTGTGCAGGCGGAATGTCGCTTAAATCGAAGCGGCCCAACGACTTATTCTGCGAGGCTTGTTTGCGCTCACCCTGTACCACGTGAATGGTAACCGCGGTTTGATTGTCGTCCGCCGTAGAGAACACTTGGGATTTCTTGGTGGGAATCGTGGTGTTTTTCTCAATCAACGGTGTGGCCACGCCACCCATGGTTTCGATGCCCAAGGTCAGCGGGGTTACGTCGAGCAGGAGCACGTCTTTAACATCGCCGGACAACACTGCGCCTTGAATTGCAGCGCCAATGGCTACAGCTTCGTCGGGGTTAACATCTTTGCGTGGCTCTTTGCCGAAGAAATCGGCCACATATTTTTGCACCATAGGCATGCGGGTTTGACCGCCCACCAGAATCACGTCGTCGATTTTATCAACTGAGAGTCCGGCGTCTTGGATGGCAATTTTTACTGGCTCCATGGAGCGTTTAACTAACTCTTCTACCAGTGATTCCAGCTTGGCGCGCGTGAGTTTAATGGCCAAATGTTTAGGGCCAGAGGCGTCGGCAGTGATGTAGGGCAAGTTAACTTCAGTTTGTTGGCTGGACGACAGCTCAATTTTGGCTTTTTCCGCCGCTTCTTTTAAGCGCTGCAGAGCCAGAGGATCGTTGTGCAAGTTAATGCCAGAAGATTTTTTGAAGTCGTCTACAAAGAACTCGATAAGGCGCATATCGAAGTCTTCACCACCCAAGAAGGTATCGCCATTGGTGGCCAATACTTCAAATTGGTGCTCGCCATCCACGTCGGCAATTTCGATGACGGAGATATCAAAGGTACCGCCACCTAGGTCGTACACAGCAATTGTGCGGTCGCCTTTGCCTTTGTCCATGCCGTACGCCAAAGCTGCAGCTGTGGGTTCGTTAATGATGCGTCTTACTTCCAGCCCCGCAATTTTGCCGGCGTCTTTAGTGGCTTGGCGTTGCGAGTCATTGAAGTAAGCGGGCACGGTAATAACCGCTTCCGTCACTTTTTCGCCTAAGTAATCTTCGGCGGTTTTTTTCATTTTTTTCAGCACTTCGGCGGAAATTTGTGGTGGCGCGCGGCGCTCACCTTTCGCTTCTACCCAGGCGTCACCATTGTCGGCGGCTACAATTTTGTAGGGCACCATGGCGATGTCTTTTTGTACTACCGCGTCGCTAAATTTGCGCCCAATGAGGCGTTTTACGGCGTTTAAGGTGTTGGTGGGGTTAGTTACCGCTTGGCGTTTGGCGCTTTGACCTACCAAAATTTCACCGTCTTGCGTAAAGGCTACTATGGATGGTGTGGTGCGATCACCCTCGGCATTTTCAATAACTTTCGGTTGATTGCCTTCGAGGATGGCGACGCAGGAGTTGGTTGTGCCCAAGTCGATACCGATGATTCTGCCCATGCTAGGTTGTCTCCTAATTGGCTAATGCCAGGTTAAAAAGTGGCGGCTGCCGGATTAAAAATTGATGTGTCACTATGTTCATTGCGCGTAAGGCGCTTACCGCATGCCTTGCTATATTGGCGCCGGTGTCGAGATTTCAAGTTGTTGCCCTAGAATTTTTGGGGGCAATTCCACTTATTCAGGTGCTTTGGACACCACAACCATGGCGGGGCGCACTAGGCGGCCGTGCAGGGTATAGCCCTTTTGGAACACATTGAGCACCGTGTTGGGTTCCACATCTGGGTTGGGAATTGCGGTCATGGCTTGATGCAGTTGTGGGTCAAAGGGTTCACCTTCAGGGTTTACGGCCACCACCTGTTGTTTTTCCAAAGCGCTGAGCAGTGATTTGAGGGTGAGTTCCACGCCTTCAATTAGTACCTTGAGATCGGCGGTGGTATTCACGGCATCCAAGGAGCGCTCAAGGTTGTCCGCCACCGGCAGCAGCTCGGAGACAAATTTTTCCAAGCCATATTTGTGAGCCTTTTCCACGTCCTGCTCGGCGCGTCGACGGATATTTTGCGCATCAGCCATAGCGCGTAAGCTGTGTTCTTTAGCCGTTGCCAGCTCTTCTTTCAGGCGCGTAATTTCGGCGTCTAGCTCAGGATGGAAGGAAAAATTGTTGCTAGACGAACTTGAGCTTGAGCTTGAACTGCCACCGGAAGCGGCGGCCGCGCTGGCATAGGCGCCTGCGGCACCGGCTGCGGCGGCTAATTCCACCTGTACGTCGGGTTTGTTGTCATTGGTTGATTGATCGTCGCTCACGGGGATCTCCAAATTTTGATCGAATTGAGTGGGTCGAATAGAGTGGTTCGAAACTTACGGCTATATGGGGCCGCTCAACAGGCCTTCAAGGGGTAGTTTGAATTTGGGGTGCGGGTAGCCTAGGCCCCAGCGCTGCTGGGGTGCTAGCGAGCAGGTAAAAACTACGGTATAAACAGCCACCCATTTCACTCGTCTGGTTAGGAGCTGCCCGTGCTTTGCCACTTGCAAATACACAATTTTACGCTGGTTGAACATTTGGAGTTGGAGCTGCAGGGCGGGTTAAGTGTGTTAACCGGAGAAACTGGCGCCGGTAAGTCCATTTTGCTGGGGGCCTTAGGCTTAACCTTGGGCGAGCGGGCGGACGCGGACAAAGTGCGCACTGGGTGCGCCAAAGCGGAGGTTAGCGCCTGTTTTGATGTGCGCCAGCTGGAGACGGTGCAAACCTGGCTGCAGGAAGCCGATTTGGTGGCGGATAATCCGCAAGAGTGTTTATTGCGCCGCAGTGTAGGCGCCGATGGCCGCTCCCGTGCTTTTATCAATGGGCAGACGGTTACCCTTACCCAGCTGCGTCAATTGGGCGGGCTTCTCATTGATATTCACAGTCAGCACGAGCATCAAACGCTGCTTAACCCGCACAGTCATCGCCAGTTACTGGATGCTTTTGGGCAGCACCTGCCCAGAGCGCAGGCACTGCGCTTAGCCTTTACGGCTTGGCATAAGCTCAATACTCAGCGCACGGCGATTCTCAATCACAGCGAAGAACTTAACGCGCGTTATCAGTTGTTACAGTACCAAGTGGCGGAGCTGGACCAGCTGAATTTGCAGGACGGCGAGCTAGAACAGCTTGAACAGCGACAAAAACAGCTGGCTCACGCCGAAACCCTGAATCACGCCAGCCGCTCGGTTTTAGATTTGTGCAGTGGCGATAAAAGCATTAGCGATCGGCTGAATCGCGCGCTAACCCTATTGGGCAATCTGCCACTGCGCACGCAGGCCCTTGATGAGGCGCAGAGCTTGCTCAGTACCGCGTTAATCAATGTACAAGAGGCCGCCAGCGAACTGGATCGTCAGCTTGATAGCGCTGAATTTATGGATGCGGACCTGCCCGCCATTGAGCAGCGTTTGTCACAAATTTATGACACCGCGCGCAAACACCGTATTCGCCCTTCCGACCTATTGGAATTGCACAACAGCCTTAGCCTTGAGTTTCAGAGCTTACAAAGCGGTGATACTCAGCTAGAGCATGTAGACCGTGCTTTGGCAACCGCTCTGCAGCAGTACCAGGTGCAGGCCGAGCAGTTGAGTCAGTTGCGGCGTGCGGCCGCTGAGCAGCTGAGGCAGCAGGTGAATCAGCAGTTGGGGCTGCTGGCTATGGCCCATGCCAGTTTGGAAATTGCGCTGGAGCCGCAGTCAGCCCCCACGGCACAGGGGCAGGAAAGCGTTGAGTTCCTGATCAGCACAATCCCTGGCACACCCGCCAAACCCTTAGCCAAAATCGCCTCGGGTGGCGAGTTGTCGCGTATCAGTTTGGCCATCTCGGTGGTTACGGCCACTACCAGTACGGTGCCTACCTTAGTGTTTGATGAAGTGGATGTGGGTATTGGCGGTGAAACCGGTGACGTAGTTGGGCGCTTGTTGCGTCAGCTGGGGGCTTCGAGTCAGGTGTTGTGTGTGACGCATTTGGCACAGGTGGCCAGCAAAGCGCATCAACACCTAAAAGTGAGTAAAACGTTAAACGAACTGGGTGCGCACACGCGGCTAGAGGAATTGCACAGCGAGGCAAAAATTCAGGAAATCGCCCGCATGATGGGTGGCGTGATTGATTCCGAGCAGTCGTTGGCGCATGCGCGGGAGATGGTGGAGCAATTGTGAAGGTTTTTTTAACCGAGAAGCCTTCACTGTGGGTGCGTCCATTGCCGACTTGAACTTTTGTTCGGTTAAAACCCTGCCTCACTATAGTTGAGCTGTTATCGTTATCTAGAGTTAAACCCTGTACGCGCTGGGATGGTTAAACACCCCAGTGAATACCCTTGGTCGCGCTATAGTGTAAACGCGCAAGGGGCTGAAGATGCTCGATTGCTGCTGGTGCCACACGGTGAGTATGTGTTATTAGACGCGGCCGCTGCCAAGCGCCAAGCGGCGTACCGCGCCTTATTTAAAACTAGCATCAGTAAAAAAACCTTAGAAGATATTCGTGAATCAACTAATAAATCGTGAGCATTGGGCAGCGATAAATTCAAACAGCAAATAGAAAAACACACTGGCCGCATGACAGCGCCGCGCACACGTGGCGGCGATAGAAAATCGAAGGAGTATTTGAAAGGGTAAAATCAATCGAGTCTGACCCTATTGATAGAACATACTCTTGCTAAAATTAAATTTTCATTGTGATTAATCTCGCTAGCTAGCCAAATTAGGGTCGGAATTATGTGGCGGTATTTCGTTGCGGTATCAATACTTCTCGCCGTGTTTTTTTTAGTTGCTATAGTATTTTTCTATTTTTATTCAGGGCGGTCGCAGGCCTCCGCACAGCAGTCAAAGATATCGATTGCCACTTTTAGCCTTTCTAATGGGTTAAAGGTTTTCGTAAGGCATCAACAATCACCAACGTTTTCAATTGCCGTCGCAGTGAACGTTGGCACGCAAGCGGAATCGCCTCAATCTGAGGGCCTTACGCATTTTTTTGAGCATTATGCTATTGCAACAGCTGAAGCAACATCAGGGTATGAGAAATTTATGGAAAGCCTATCTATCGAAGGTGGCCGGCTATCTGCGGCTACGGGCTTCGATAAGGTCACGTTTGGCTTTATGGCGGGTGAATCGTTGGCAGATGCGGCGCTCAAAACTTTTTCGTCAGTATTTAAAAATCCGCAAATTGTACCAGGTGCCGTAGATAAGACCGCAAATATAATTGCGGGCGAGCTAATTACGAGGAGCGGTACAGGGCTTACTGTGCAACCGGGGTATCAGGCTGATATTTGCGCCGCCGTGAATAGCCAAATGCCTGAATGCTCTGTAAAGAATGTGCCGGTCCAAATAGCATTTGGTAAGCAAAATGAAAACTCCGTTATCGAGCTGCTACAAACATTCCATAAAAATAGTATATTTTCTGAAAATATGCAATTGGTTGTTCTAACCGCTCAACCTATTGATAAAATCAAAGCAAGTTTGGAGAAATACTTCTCTTACATACCCTCCAGAGTTGATATCCCTGCGGCGCAAGCCGCTCATCCATCGCCTAAATTCGGCTACCTGTGGAAACACTTTGATCAGGCTAATGAGCAGGGCAGTATTTTCATTGTTTCTGCCATAAATAATGAAAACCAATTTTGCTCGTATGATGTTCGAAGAATTATTAAAGGCTTGTTGGATGAGCAGTTTGGCCAATATTCCACAAGGCTTTCCGGAAAATTTACATGGTTTAATCGAGTAGAGAGTATATCGGTTAGCAAAGGAACAGATGATAAATGCTATATCTACTCCAAAATTCTATTGAACGATGCGGACGCCGATCAATCTGCAGCAACGGAAAAACTGTATTTTAAAATCGTTTCTGAGGTGAGTGAAAATGACGGTTTGCATCAACTGATCGGTGCACATGCAAAAGCTATAACAAGCATGGATGAGGCGACATTGACAAAAAATGCCTTAGACTACACGGGAATTCACGCTGAAAGGTTATTGGAGGGGGGCGAGATAGCCTCCGGGAATCAAGGCGTATTGACCCAGCAAGTAAAATATGTTTTGAGCAATATTGGAATTGAGCGCTCATTTGCGGTTCACAATCTTAATATTTCACACGGGCTCCCTGTGCCACAGGCTGCCACAGCGCCCTTGGCCTTGAATGGCACTGCAGCCCTATTGCTCGACAATATGTTGACCGAGTTATTTCCGCACAATATTTTGCCTATTTTGGGGGAGGTTAATCCATCGCCGGTCAATAACCCCGGCACAGAAAAGCCTGCCCGAAAAGAGAGACCAATGTATTTTGGCAAGGAAGTAGCTGCTATAAATGAGCCCGTGCTGGCACATAAGGCCTTGTGGGGGCAATATTGGATTTACTGCGGACAATGTGTTGGTTTTTCCGCTTTCGGACTGCGACCCGAAGTAGATTACATATCAATTAAAGTCAAAGTGCCCATTATCAAACTCAATACCCGTCAAGATATTTTGCAGCAGAGCGTACTGGAGGCCGTGCTCGTAAGGCTAGAGCGAAATGGAGAGGGAAAATTTGCTGATCAATTCAGGTTAAATTTTGACAACATTAATGGAGTAACTCTGCATGCATCTTCTATTCTCGATACCATTGATGTGGGACTATCTTCCCGTGCGGGAAAAATTGAGCGGCAGAGTCTTATAGATTTTCACCGGATTTTTATAGAATACTTATCGCGGGAAATAGACTATTCAATCGATGACCTTAGTACATTAAAAGCTATCTATATTCAAAAATGCAGCGACAGCGCAAGCCGATACTCGGATGAAAGCATGCCTAAAATGCTAGTGAATTCAGGCTTTTTGGGCGGGAGTAGCTGCGAACCCATCTCTTCGCCATTGCTTGACAAAGAGCTTGCATTATTTTTGGGGTCTCTAAAATCTCAGCTGGAGCTTAACGTTTTTTTCTTTGGCGGGTTTGCCCAAGAAAAAGTCAAAGAATCCGCGGAATTGATAAGCACTACATTAAATTACAGAATTGAACAGGGCCAGCTTGTTTCAATCGACGCGCCTAAAAGCACCGCGATTTCTGTTGCCGCTGGTGCTGCTTATACGCTAGCAATTCTCGATTCAAAAATCGAAGCTTCAAGCCCGCGCGAGATTGCCATGGCAACGTTATTACAATATATGTTCGACTATAAACTGCATGAGTATTTGCGTAACGAACTGGGTGTGTCCTATGCTTTAAATAGAGCTTCCCTAACAAAATTTCATGGCAGGTATTATAACTTGCTTATGTTCAACCATTCGCCCTCTACAACGGATGAGAAGAAAAAGGAATGGCTGCGTAACTTTTTTAGTCAGTTCGATTTGTCAGCGACGAGAAATTTTCAGTTAATACGCACACAGGTTATCAAGGAGGTTAAAGAAACTTTAACTACAGGTTATTTAAATTCAAACCTAAGTGATGGGTTGCCTGTTCGAATGGATAAGCAGATAGCTAAGGAGATACAAACTATTGAATTGCCGGAGCTGATCGCCTTTTACAATAAAAGAAAGTGGTCGGACGAAAATGCCATCTGGGTTTTTGGTAGAAATAGGTAGATTTCTCAATAAAGGGGTCAGAGCCTGAGGTATCCCCACAAAGTCATCCCGAAAACACCTTGTTTTGATAGGCGTGTATCTTCTCCATAAGGAAAGAAAAGGACATATATGGACGCTCCCCCGATGTCAAGGCACGATTTAAACCGAGGCCCTTAATTTTGTGTTGAGCTTGTCTCAACACAAAATTAAGGGAAATCAAATTCTTGCAGTAGGCATAGCGCTCTCCAGTAACCATCAACGGCATTAATAATAACGGTCTTTAGACATATATCCGGCTTCAGCCATACAAGGCTCAGCCCTAATGAGATTCAAGAAGCCCCCGCCGCCTTAGCATCAAATGATCTCGAGAATCGGTGTCCTAACTCAGGTTCCGGAACGGGTAAAACCGTATTAATTCATCATTTATCCAACAGCTTCAGTAATCGCTGAGGGCTAGACTAGGGTGATGCGCGCAGCGGCGTATGGCATTTCTTTCGACTCAAAACCCCGCCTCACTATGCACCAGTGCTAATCCACTGCGTAACGCCCGCCCCAACAAACTGCGGCTTTCGCCTTGTAAGTTCGCTATGCCGGCCAATTCCTGCTGTAGGGGGGAGTTTTCGCCCAAGCACTGGCCTAGCCGCACTCTAAAGGTGGCCTGAAGCGGGGTGGTTTTGCCGTCTTTGTTGGTCTGGCTGGCGATGCTGCCGCCGTAGCTGCTGGCTACGTAGAGATGATCCAGCTGGGCTAGGTTGAGCTTGTCAATTTGTTCTAGGCTGCAGTGCAGTTTGGGGAATTGGCTTTGGTTGGCGATAAACCCGGTTTGGCCGGCAGCGGTACTGCTGCTCATCAAGTTGCGCATTTGCAGTAGCTGGTTTTCGTTTAGGTAGGCTTCGCCCTTGATGCTTGTTGGGTTGATGATGTGGAACAGTTTTTCGCCGGAGGCGATCCAGGTGCCGGGGGTTAGACTTGGGTTGCGTTCCACAATTACGCCGTCGAAGGGTGCGGTGATGGTGAGTTGTTGCTGGCGTTCTTGCAAGCCGCTAACCGCCGCTGCGGCGGCTTCCCAGCGTTTACGTAGGGGCGCGTTGGCCATTTGTTGGTTGCTGGTGAGCGGCTGTTGGTCTAATTGCCAGCGCAGTTGTTGCTCTTTGGTTTGGGCTAGGTGCAATTTGTAGGTGAGGTCGGGGGAGTCCAGCTGGAGGAGTACTTGCCCGGCTTTCACCGGTGTGCCTTGAGGGGGGGCGTCTTGCTGCACGAGTGCGGCGCTGCTGGCATAGATGCCTTGGGCCTGCGCGGCACTGATTACGGCCGGCACTTGGAGGCTGGTTTTCCACGGAATAGCCACCAAGGCCAAAAGGATTAGCAGAAGGGCGACACTGCGCGGTGTATTGCGACCGCGCTTGGCCTCATTGAAGCGTTCTAGCCAAACTTTAATCTCACGCTGTACGGGAAAAGCGATGAACCACAGGAGTTCCACCAGCATCAGCACAATGCCTAGCACTTTAAAAAACAGGTTGTACACCAGCAGCGCGATGGAAAAAAACAACACCGCGCGGTAAATGGCTGTGCCAAAGGCAAAGGCGATTAATAAGCGGCGGCGCTGGGGGGGGAATTGCTCTGGAATGGGATCATTCAGGCCGAACAGCCACTCGCGCAACCACCAGCGCCCTAAGGCAAAGGCCCGTTCATGTAAATTGGGCAAGTTCAGGTGGTCGGCCAACAAAAAATAGCCATCAAAACGCATAAAGGGGCTGGCGTTGATGGCTAAGGTAATCACCCAGGTGCTGGTGGCCAGCAGGAATACGCCAGCACGCAGGGGGCCATCCGGCAAAAAACTCCAGAGCACTAAGGCCACTACGGCCAGCACCAGTTCAGCCAAAATACCGGCAGCGGCAATGTGCATACGTTGGCGGCGCTGGCCGAGCTTCCAAGCGTCGGTGGTATCTGTGTACAGCAGCGGCATCATCACCAAAAACGCCACGCCCATAGTGGGCACGCGGCAGCCGTAATGATGCGCCGTTAGCGCGTGGCCGAGTTCGTGTAACACCTTGGCAAAACACAGGGCTAGGCCAATGCTGAGCAAGCCCTGCCAACCGCTGTAGGCCGCAAAAGTGTGTATGAAGGCGTCCCATTGGCGGGAGGCCCAATAGATGCCCAGCGCCAACAACCCCAGCACTGCCCACCAAAACCCCGGCGTGAATACACGGTTGAAGGCGGGTGCACACCAGTCTAAAAAAGCCGTGGGGCGGACTAAGGGAATGCGAAAAAACAGGTAATGATGCAACAGCCAACGTAAGCCGCTCGCCTTGCTGGCTTTGGCGGCCTGCGTTAGGCGTGCCGTGTGCTCGGGGCTATAGGCCTGCAGGAGATGTTGGTGGGTTAAAAATTGCACTAAGGCCTGCACATCCTCTAGCCCAATTTGTAGGGTGGTGGCTTGGTTAACCTCGGCGACTATGGCGTCGGCCTCCTGTAAATCCCAGCGTGACAGCATTTCAAACGCCGCCCAGTCCAGTTGAAAAAACCGATTGCGTACGGGGTCTTGCAGCACCCAGGTTGGCGCGCCTTGGTCGTTAAGGGAGCCGGGGGTTAGGGTTAGCTCCTGGCGTAAGGTGGGTAGCTTAGGGATTGGGGTGGCTTTGGCAGAGTTGAGCATGGCCATCACCAACCCACATATTGGCGAGCGGCCACTAACGGCTTGCGCAGCACATAATAAATGAGTGGCACTCGGCCGCCGTACATTTTGGCGGTACCCATCATGCCAATACGCGGTAGCGGTTGGTCGCTGATGAGTTGGGCTTTTACGCGATAAGCCAGCACATTAAGCGGCGTAAGTTCGGCGTGGTAACTCAGTGTTTTGACCCTGGCGTCGAATGTGGCTGTGGGATTGGCGTTGGGGTAGAGGGTCACCTTAGCGCCAGGCTCTAGGTCGATGATATCCGTGGCGGGCAAATCGATGGTGAGCTCCACTTTGGTGGGGGCAGCCAGCAACAGAATTTTTTCACCCAATACCACAGCTTTGCCTTGCCAGTCGTTGATGTCGTTAAACACCGCTATACCGGCGCGCTCAGCCTTGACTTGCACACGCCCCAGCTGCTGTGCGGTGTAATCCAACTCCACCGATTTTTCCGCCAAGGCGCCCTTGCGCAGTGCCATTTCGAGTTTGCTTTTGTCGTCTGTCACCGCCAGTTGAGCGGCTTGGCGGTATTCCTCTTCAGCCGTGTTATAGGCTTCTTGAGCCAAGGCGTGTTGGCTTTGTAATACGGTGGTATCCAAGCTGAATAGGGGGGTTTGGGCGGCCACTTCTTGGTTGGGGCGCACAAAAATGGTTTCTACTACGCCGTCTAGCGGCGCTCGTACCAAAAAGGGTTCGAAGGGTGTTACCTCGGCGGGTGCCAGCACACTTAAGCGCAGGGGGAAGAGGGCCATGGCTAACACGGCCAAGGCCACACCAACGCGGGTGCGCGTGGGTTGCAGCACTTGGCGCGGGTTGATTAGCCAAGTGCGCTTGGGGCTAAGTGCCTCTAACGCGTGTTGATACACTTGGGTTAGCTCTTGCGCCAATGTTTGCTCGGGTTGGCTCCAATGCGCGTCGCGCGCCAGCAACAATCCGCCGCTGTGTTCATTCGTCGAGCTCACTAGCGGCAGCCAAAGCGCTTGTTCCGGCAGCCAATTGGCCCAGTCCACCGCCAATGCCTCGGGAAGATCCGCGCTGGTGAGTGGCATAGGGTTGGTGATTTTAGCGCGGTTGAGATTGCGGGCCACTTGGCCTAACCATTGAATATAGGGTGCATTGGCTTCCGGGTTAGGGGCACCGGACACGGCAGCAATACCGCCCAAACCTGTGTTTAGCCACAATGCGGCTTGGCGATAATGCAATAGCTGTAGGGTTTCATTAACCATGACAAAACCCAGCTCCGCCGGCGTTTTTGCGTCACGCGCACGACGGCCGAGTTGCAACAGGGTGACAAGCGCGCGGGCGCTGTTGTCGGTGGCTTGAGCGGTAGCGGGCATGTGGGTTTCCCAGTGTTGATGACGGTAGGGTGGCTGGCCTTTGTTATGCCGCGCTATGCGGATTAGTTGGCCTTGGCTCTAGCGAGTATAGACACAGGGGGGGAATGGGCCAGAAACCCCTGGGTGACACAGCCATGAGTGGATGCTGGTGAGTGGACTGTAGGGCCTTGGGAATTAAATTGCCGCACCCGCTTACGGCTTCTGGGGCATGGGGCATTTAGTTCATTTGTGTGCTGGTGCCCGTTGACCCGGGCGGTGTTAATTCGGTTGCTGGGGGCCGGATGCTAGGCGTACTAAGGTTATGGCGGTTTCTGGGCAGGCGGCAACGCACAGGCCGCAGGCTTCGCAGGCGGAAGGGTTGGCGAGCATGGCCTGTTGCCGTTGGTGTGCCCAGCCTTTACGTTTTCCCTTAACCTAGAAACCTCAGTTGAATCACCAAAGTCTGCGCAACCCCCAGGCAGCGCCTAGTGAAAGTTAAAAATGCCGAACAACCAACCCGGTTGCCCGTCATTTTTAACTTTCACTAATCACACCAATGGCTTACACAGCTTTTTGGCGCCCAACCGAGGTTTCCAGGCGTAGGGCTTAACTGCGCCCGCTCGGCTTAAGGCAGCGTGTAAAGGCTAAATACGTTGACAGGACATACCCGAACGCAGGCGCCTTTGCCTTCGCAGCGATGGCGGTTAATTTCTGGCTGGAAGAGGCTAGGTTCCTGTTTGCATGCTTTGGGTGTGGGCACTCTGGTCTCCGATTGCTTTGGCGAGTTGGGGCATTGCAAGTTGATTTAAGAACCGGCTGTTTAAAATTACCTTGCTAGTGGGTTGGCGCTGCCTTTTTCCAGCAGTGTGTTTAGGCGTTGGTTAACCGTGGCCGCGTCATGGCTACTAGTGGTTTATGTGCTGATGTGTGACACCACGGCTATACATGCGCTTATACACGGCAATGCCAAGATTGTTATTGCGGGTGCGGTAATTAGCGAATTAGAAAAACTCAATATTGCCGTCATTTATTGCATTTTTTTCAGCGGCCCGCATGTTGAATACCAGTTCGGGGTTGAATACTTCAACAAATAATCCTGCCTCAAAAACTTCCGCGTCGAACTCGAATTGAAATAGAAAATGGTAACCCGTTTGTGTAGATTTGGGGTCTGAGGGATAACCGAAACAGTGGTCGGGCACGCCGGTTTGCAGCTGCACGCTGTACATCATCAGGTTGCGCCGCAGCTGGCCCATGAGGCGGTTGCTAAGTTCGGTGATCCAGTCCTCTAATTCGGATTCGTCAATTTTGGTGATATTGCAGTACACCGGATAAGTCATGGCTAAAGCGGAAAAGGGCAGGCTGAGGGTAATCTCGATTTCAAAATCGTTGCAGCCGGCGTCTATATGCGCAAAAGGCATGTGAGAGCCGTCGAAGTCGACGCTTTCAACTTGCGTGATCTGGCCATTTAAACCAGTAAAAAGCTCGTAACAGGTGGCTTCGAATAAATCGCGCAGCTGCAGAGCAATGGAAGTACTACTCATATGCCAAGACCACAACGTTGATGGTTTGCGGTAAATATCGGGCAACTGGGTAGCACCGCACATTGCCGGATTCCGATGAGTTGAGCTTAGTACAGCGGGGTTGATTGCGCTGGTTTAAGGTGCGGGATGTGGCGTTAAAAATTGCGAGGCACTGGGTAGATGCACTGGGTAAGTGCCTGTTGGCGTGGCTAGCCCTCAGCCCCAATGTCATTAAGTTAAGGCTTTTAACCTTTTCAACTATAAACCTCAGTTGGGCGCCAAAAGCTGTGCAGCCCAAAGGGGTGATGAGTTAAATTTAGCGAGCAACTTGGCTATTCACCAAATTTAACTTTTGCTACGCACCGCATGGATGCAGGAGATAGAGCGGCGCAGGAGGGCGAGACTAAAAAACCCTAAATCCCCCTAGCCCCCTTTTACAAAGGGGGGATGACTCCCTTCTTGTTGCAAAGTAAGGCGAAACCCCCTCCCTTTGAAAAAGGGAGGGCTGGGGAGGGATTTCTGGGTAAGAGAAAATTACCTGATGAAATAGCTCGCAACCCTTAACCTAATGGCATTGGCTGGGAGTGGTTTTCTTGTCGAGGGGGAAATGACCCGAAAAAGCGGGCCAAAACCCCGTGCCGTTTCAGCCCTCCACCTGCAACCAAACCAAAGCTTGGCCGGCCGTAACCGCTTGGCCGGCGGTGCGCAGGAGTCTGTGGACTAGGCCGTCTTGCTGGGCGAGGACTTCGATTTCCATTTTCATGGATTCCAGTACCACTAAGGGCTGGCCGCTGGTGACGCGTTGGCCGGGTTCCACCAGCAGACGCCACACGCTGCCGGCAACTTGGCTTTCCACGGCGATTACACCGTCGGGCAGCTCGTCGTTTACTGCCTTGCCGCTGTCTTCATCTGGGCTGGTGTAGGTGAGTTGGCCGTCGGCTTGCCAGCGGGCCAGTTCCTCGGCGAAGGCGTGTTCGCGCTGGGTTTGGAATTGGGTTATGGATTCGGCTTGTCCGCTAAGGAAGGTTTGGTAATCCGTTAGGCTCAGTTGGGTTTCTGCAATGCGCAGGGGGTATTGGCCGAGGGGAAATTGGCGGCGGATGGTTTGGAGTTCGTCGGCGCTCACTTCGTAAAAGCGGATTTGGTCGAAAAACCTTAGCAGCCAAGGCTGCGTGAATTCGGCGGTTTGGTGGTAGCGGTTCCACATTTGCAACGTGCGGCCCACAAACTGATAGCCGCCCGGGCCTTCCATGCCGTACACGCAGAGGTAGGCGCCGCCGATGCCTACGGAGTTTTCCGCCGTCCAGGTGCGTGCCGGGTTGTATTTGGTGGTGACCAGACGATGGCGCGGGTCCAGCGGGGTTGCCACTGGGGCGCCTAGGTAAACGTCCCCTAAGCCCAGCACTAGGTAGTAGGCGTCGAATAGGGTTTGTTTCACGGCGTCTAGGCTGTCTAGGCCATTGATGCGGCGAATGAATTCTAAGTTGCTGGGGCACCAAGGCGCACCTGGGCGCACGTTGGTGGTGTATTTCAGGATGGCTTGCTGGCAGGCTTCGTCGTCCCAACTCAGAGGCAAGTACACAATGCGCGAGGCTAGGCTGCTGGCTTGGCCGTTGGCTATGGCGCTGGCGGCGGTGTTTAGGTGTTGCAGCAGTTGCGCTAGGGGCAGTTGCTGGGGGTTGTAGTGAATTTGCAAGGAGCGAATGCCGGGAGTGAGTTCGGCCATGCCCAGTAGCGGATTGGCTTGCAACCAGAGCATTAGGGCATGGACGCGAAAACGTCGCTCTAAGTCCAATTCCAGTGGCCCAAATTCCACCAGTAAAAAATGATCACCAGCGAGGCGGCATACCCATTGGTCCGCCCCCAATTGAGAGCGTTGAACGATAGGCGAGGGCAGTTCGGTTAGGGCGGCCGGTGTGGTTTGATCCACACCGCCTTGGGTTAAGGCTTGTAACTGTGCGGCTTCCAAGGCCACGGCCTGCTCGAGGGTTACGGCTTGAAAACGCACGCGGGCGCCGGCTTTAAGCTGGCCGAGCTTCCATAAATCGGCGCTGATCACAGTGGCAGGGCACACAAAACCGCCCAGCGAGGGGCCGTCTACCCCAAGGATTACCGGCATATCGCCGGTGAAGTCTACGGTGCCGAAAGCATAGGCGTTGTCGTGAATATTCGAGGGGTGCAAGCCGGCTTCGCCACCGGTTTCCCGAGCCCAGCGCGGTTTGGGGCCGATGAGGCGCACTCCCGTACGACTGGATTGGTAGTGAACCTCCCAGCTGTGGGCAAAAAATTCGGTGATGTCGTCGGGGGTAAAAAATTCCGGTGCGCCATGGGGCCCGTAGATCACGCGCAGGGTCCAGGTTTCGCCAATGGCGGGGCGTGAGGCTGGGGGGAGAGTGCGTATGTGGGGGGCCGTAACACCTTCGGCCAAATGCAGTACATCGCCGGTGAGCAGGGCGCGGCCGGCGTGGCCGCCGAATTGTCCAAGGGTAAAGGTGGCGCGGGAGCCAAGGTAGGTAGGACACTGCCAACCGCCGGCCACCGCCAAATAGCTGCGGGCGCCGTGCGGCGTAACGCGGCCCAGGCTGAGCACCTGCCCAGCCTGCACGGCGATGGTTTGATAGAGCGGCACTGGTTGGCCGTCGAGTTTGGCGTCCAGTTCCGCGCCGGTGATGGCTATCCAGCTATCGCAGAGAAATTCTAGGCTGGGGCCATTGAGGGTAATTTCCAGCGCGGCGGCATCGTCGGCATTGCCCAGCAACCAGTTGGCAAGGCGGAAGCTTAGGTTGTCCATGGGGCCCGAGGGCGGTACTCCCACATGCCAGTATCCGGTGCGGCCGGGGTAATCCTGAATGCTGGTTTGTGTGCCGCCGCTGCGTACGGCCACGCGGGCCGGGGCATAACGCAGGCTGGCTAGGCTGCGGGTGAGCAGCTGGCCGGTTCGGCATGCGGCGCTTTGCAAAATGTGGCGCAGGTAGTCCAGGTTCGTTTCAATGCCGTACAGCTCGCTCTGGGCCAAGGCGTCATCGAGGTGGGCTAGGGCTTGTGCGCGGTCTGCACCTTTGGCGATGACTTTGGCTAGCATGGGGTCGAAGAGGGCGGGGACGGTGATGCCGGATTCTACCCAGTGGTCGATGCGCAGGCTGTTCCCTTGCGGCCAGCTGACCTGGGACAGCATGCCAGCGCAGGGACGAAAATCTTGGTGCGGGTCCTCAGCATAAATACGTGCTTGAATGGCGTGACCACTGGGTTGTAAGGCCGCTTTTAACGCGCGCACATCGCCCAGTTCACCGGCGGCTTGGCGGATCATCCAGGCCACGAGGTCCACACCCCACACTTCCTCCGTCACGCCATGCTCCACCTGCAGGCGGGTGTTCACTTCCAAAAAGTAAAAAGCTTCGCGGTCGGCGTCGTAAATAAATTCCACCGTGCCGGCGTTGCGGTAGTTAACGGCGGCCATTAATTGCTCCGCGGTGCGGTGCAGGTTGTGGCGCAATTCGTCGCTGAGGTTGGGAGCCGGACATTCTTCGATGACTTTTTGATTGCGCCTTTGCGCCGAGCAGTCCCGCTCGCCCAAGGCCACCGCCACACCGGCGCCGTCGCCGAAAATTTGCACCTCAAGGTGGCGGGCGCTGGCGATGTAGGCTTCAAGAAATACGCCGTCGTTGGCGAAATAATTGCCACCCAAGCGGCGCACGGAATCCCAGGCTTGGTTGAGGGCGGTTTCATCGGCACAGACTTGCATACCGATACCGCCGCCGCCCGCGGTGCTTTTAAGCATCACGGGGTAGGCAATTTTGTGCGCCCATTGTTGAGCGTCGGGTAGATTTTCTAAGAGTGGCGAGCCGGGCACTAGCGGTACGCCGGCGGCCTCGGCGGCAGCGCGGGCGGCGTGTTTTAGGCCGAACAGCGCCATTTGCTCGGTGGTGGGGCCAACAAAGGCGATGCCGGCAGCCTCGCAACGTTGCACGAATTCGCGGTTTTCACTCAAAAAGCCGTAGCCGGGGTGAATAGCCTGGGCGCCGGTATCCTTTGCGGCATTTAGGATTTTGTCCATATTAAGGTAGGTGTCCGCAGCGCTGCCGCCGCCCAGGCAAATGGTCACATCTGCCAGTTGAACATGCAGGGACTGTACATCCGCCTCGTGGTACACCACCACGCTTTTAATGCCTAGGTGTTTGAGGGTGCGCAAAATGCGGGTGGCGATGGCGCCGCGGTTAGCAATTAACAGGGTGTCAAACATGGTGGTGGGTCCGTGTCTGGGCGGGCCGTCCCGCTGGTTTGCTGAGGCGCCGGGTCGTCCCGGGCGCGCTATGGATTATGTTGGGTGTGGTGACTCTGCAGCGCAGGGAGCCGGGTCTCGATGTTGCTTTTTATCTTTGCTCGGTTCATCGCAAAGCTGATTTCCCGAGTGACTTTTAGCCCCTATTTCGCCCTCCTGGGCGAGTCACTTTTCTTTGCTTGCCCAAAGAAAAGTAACCAAACGAAAAGGCACCCGACTTTTTGGTTTTTGCTACGCAAAAATTCCCTCCCTCCGAG
>CAMCXE010000046.1 GCA_945882995.1 Thalassocella blandensis
AAAATTCGCGCCACCAAATTAGCGATTTTAGTCAATTTGACCGCGAACCTTGATTTTTGCGGAAAAATTAGGGGTTCGCCGTGATACGGAAAGCAGTTTCATGCTAATTTAGATATTTGGCAGGTGGGGTGACGCTCTAATCTCTAGGACCTATAACATTGAATTAAAAATGGAAAATATTTCGCAACTATTCAGCATATTTCCACGTCATCCCCGCGTAGGCGGGGATCCAGCGGCAAATAGGCGGTTTCTATTTAAGTGAAGATCGTAATCGCTTCAGAGCGGCTGCCATCTGGATCCCCGCCTACGCGGGAATGACGTTAGAAAATGAAAGACGTACTGAATAGTTGCAATATTTCATTACACCCAAGAAATCCCGCCAACTCGAATGGTGTTACACCACTATCGTCCACTTGGATCAATGCGCCATTTTCCAAGAGCAATTTAACTGCGTCAGGATGATTTTGCTCTACCGAACAATGTAGGGGACTAAAACCCGACTCACCCTTAGCATTAATATTTGCACCACCCTTTAAAAGCAGTGAAATTGCTTCGCAATCTCCCCAGCAACACACGACATGCAGCGGCGAGTCGCCATATCCATTCCGATAATCTGCGGAATCAATTATATGTCCGTAAAAATCAGGAACAGACTCTACCTCTCGAAATATATCTTCGATGCTTCTCATAATTTAACACCGCCAGCTTCGGCCGGAACGAATTGGCTGTTTTTTGCATTTATTTTGCAAAAAAAGATAGCCCACAGGGGCAAGATTGACTGGCCTTGTTAGTGGATCTACTTAGCACCGCCCAGATTCAAAAGCTTCTTGGCATAACGCACAATATATTCCTTTTCTGAGCCTAACATTCGAGCACCGAATTCTATTGTTCGATCGCGACTCAACCAAAGTGAAAATCGAAGCTGCTCTATGAACTGTTCATCAATATCACCATTCTCAAATCTTTGCAAAACGGTATCTACTATTTTTTCGGATTGCGAATCTCGCAATTCAACATGTTTTAATAATCGAGATAACTTCGCGCGGTGTCTGTTGTGGCCCAATCCACGGGTCGTGGTACACATAAATTCCACTGCGGCATCAACTGCTTTTTGGCATCCCTTTGTTACGCGCTGATCGAGATGATGCAAATAAAGACCATCTATGCCCTTGAAATATTTCGCATCGTAAGTTTCTGAGCAATCAGGAATTCGACCAATCATGCACTATCCCACAAATAACATTTGCATACGTTAGTTACGTGTTATCCCCCCAGCGGCTGCACGCTATCCGCTGGGTTGGGCTGCCAAGTGACAGACGATGAGATATCCCATCTCTCAACTAGCGGCTCATGCCAGCCTCCGCCCCTCAAAATCACCCCCCACTCAGCAAACAAACGAGTTAACGCAGCCCGCCTGCCACTGAGAGCATTCAGCCCCCAGTTAATCCCGAAAATTAGTAAACTGAAACGGCTGGCCCAGCTCGGTTTTGCGCACCAGCGCCATGGCTTCTTGCAGGTCGTCCCGAGATTTTCCTGTCACGCGCACTTGCTCGCCTTGAATGGCGGCGTGCACTTTAATTTTGCTGTCTTTTATGGCCTTCACCAGTTTTTTGGCAACGTCTACATCAATACCTTCCTTAAACTTGATTTTCTGGCTGAAGGTTTTGCCGGAGTGCTCTGGGGTGCCGGCGGACAGACTGTTGGCATCAACATTGCGTTTGGCCAATTTGTTGCGCAAAATGTCCAGCATTTGCTGAAGCTGGAAGTCGCCTTCGGCGCTGAGGGTGGTTTCGTCTTTGCTCCAGCGGAAGCGGGCTTCCACGCCGCGGAAGTCGAAGCGGGTTTCCAGTTCGCGGCTGGCGTTGTCCACGGCGTTGCGCACTTCTTCGCTATTAATTTCGGACACAATATCAAATGATGGCATGATGGCTCCTCACGATTGAATTTGGCCAAGCCTTGGTTTGGCCGGCGTAAAAACTAGGGCCGCGCAGTTTACCCGATTTGCCGCCACCACTGAAATCGGGCTCTTAACCTTCCTCCACCTACCCTTTTATCTTCCCAGCAGGCAACCCCATGAAAGAAAAACTCGAGATGCGCACGTTTTTGTGGTTCCTGCTCGCGATTTCTGTCGTATTCCTATTAATGTTGCAATCGCTATTTGGGCCCATTTTTTGGGCCTGCGCTATAGCCATCATTTTTCACCCCTTGCATCAGTTTTTTCTACGCCGCTGGCCCAACCGGCAAAATACCAGTGCTCTGCTTACGCTGTTTATTTGTTTTTTAGTGGTTATTGTTCCGGTTATTTTTGTGGTCGCGGAAGTGGTGAGCGAAGGTATCGATTTGTACAATAGTTTGCACAGCGGCACGCTCAATCCCGTCACTTATATAGATGAATTTAACAAGGCGTTTCCACACGCTAAACGGCGTTTGGCGAAATTCGGCATCGACTTAGGCGCGGTAAAAGAGAATGCGCTGGATGCCTTAATGAGCACGGGAAAAATGCTGGCAGAACACGCCTTCAGCTGGGGACAAAACGCGGCCGGCGTATTATTGGACTTTGGTTTAATGCTGTATTTAACCTTTTTTATGCTGCGCGATGGCAATCAGTTAATTGAACTTATGGTGCGCGCTTTGCCGCTGGGTGACCGCCGAGAGCGCCAACTATTCGCCTTATTCGGTGAAGTAACCCGGGCCACGGTAAAAGGCAATTTAGTGGTAGCACTGGTACAGGGCGTGTTGGGCGGCATCATTTTCTCTTTGCTCGACGTGCCCGGGGCCTTATTGTGGGGCGCGCTTATGACGTTTACGTCACTGCTGCCCGCGGTGGGCTCGGCTTTAGTGTGGGCGCCTATTGCGATATTTCTATTTGTCACAGACCAGCATAGGGACGCGTTTATATTGATCGCATTTTGTGCCGGCGTGATCGGCTCCATCGACAATGTATTGCGGCCAATATTAGTAGGGCGCGACACCAAACTACCGGATTATATGGTGCTGCTGTCAACGCTGGGGGGCATTACCCTCTTTGGCATAAACGGCTTTGTAGTGGGGCCTTTGGTGGCGGCGGTATTCGTGGCCTTTTGGGGGATTTTTATGACCGAAGTGCACGTGCGGGACCCCGATCAGCCTGATGCGGTTTAGGCTACCGGATAGCGGGCGCTATGACTGCACGCCTAGCCCGCATCAACTGAACATCGCTGATACTGAGCACGGCTGCGGGCTGCCGACCGCACGGCAAGGGCGAAGCACGGCGCAGCAAGGCCGGACTTTAGCCTCACTGCGCTTGCAGCACTTCGCAAAATCGAACCTCAGTCGCGTTTTTACATTGCCGGGAGTGCTGGCTTTTTATACTATCTATACTACGCCCGCTATGCAGCTCCTCGCCCACGGGTAAACGCACGCTAATTCACTGAATTTAAGGAGCCCCTAACGATGGCAATTTTTGGTATTCATGACTTTTTCCTTTTGGTTACTGTAATTTTCGGGTTCATGTTAGGCGGAATTAGTATATTGAGTGGTGCCAAAAATCGCGCATCAAGCAGCTTTATGGCGGCATTCTTTTTTGCTCTGGCCACGGCATCGCTAGGCAGGCTCATTTTTTGGAACCCTCACTTTTCTGAGTTAGCCCATCGCTATTCTGCCGCGCTTACTTTTTTTTATGTGTTGGCCTGCCTAACCATAGGGCCTGCACTCTATCTTTATATTCGCTCGCTTGCGCAAACACGCTTCACGCTAAATTATGGGCACGCCCTACATTTTGCAGTGCCTTTGTTGGCGGCCGTGGGGGTATTGCTTAGCCGAGGCGGTGTGGACCATCTCACGCGGGTGGCGGACCCCAGCAGTCTTCTACTGTATTGGGCGGTGGCCATGCTGGGTGTTGCCCCCATCGGCTATACCATTCTGAGCTGGCTGGAGGTTCAAAAGACCAAAAAATTGCTCAGCAATTTCTATTCATCCACCGTGGACACTGGCTCAAACTGGTTACAGTTGCTGGTTTATGGCTATTTTCTAGTTTTGCTCTCCGCGCTCTGCATCCATTTTTACAGCATTTTTCTTCAATATGGCGAAGGCGGCGTACCTCGCTGCTTTCATTCAACCAACGATATGCTCACCTTTGGGCTCCTGTTCGTGTTGTTTTTTTATAGCTCATCTGCCGAGTCACGTAAGCTGATCAAAGCATTACCCGAAGCGGCGCCACGGAACGATGAAAGTCAGAACGATGAACTCATCGCGGATCCCCGAAGTGTCGAACTACAACCGGACGAACAGGCTCAATTTAAGCGACAAGTGGTAACGCAGGGGATTGCTGAGAAGAAATTGCACTTGGATCCAAACGTGAATATAGAGCGCTTTGCCGAGCGTGTGGGCTTAAAACCTAAGGAAGTTTCGCTCTACATCAACACCCAATTGCAGTGTAATTTTTTCGAATTCATCAATCAGTATCGGGTACAAGAGGCGCAGCGCTTACTCATCGAGAACCGTGACCAAAGTGTAAATGAGGTCATGCTGAGTTCGGGTTACACCAGTACCTCTTCATTTTTCCGAGCTTTCAAAAAGCTCACTGGGCTGTCGCCCAGCCAATACCTGTCCTCAGCATCACTGGTCCAGGCCGCCTAAAAATCAAGTCAGCGCGGCTTATTGCTAGCAACAGCACCCTGAGCCGCTTTGGCCTAGAAGCCTCAGCTGGGCGCAAAAAAAGCTGTGTAATTCATTGGTGTGATTAGTGAAAGTTAAAAATCACGGGCAACCTGGTTGGTGGTTCGTGATTTTTAACTTTTGCTAGGCGCGCTAAGGGGGTGCGCAGACGTTGGTGATCCAACTGAGGTTTCTAGGGTTATGTAAACCAGCAGCAAAAAACCCCTTAAATATAGGCTGTCAGGCATCTGTCAGGTAGATTTCGTAACCGACACTAGAAAAACTGCATCAAACTGTAGCTCCACTTGAAGCACGAGATTGAAAAATGATTCTTAAGCGGTTACGAGAAGATCGGAAATGGTCTCAAGAGCAGTTGGCGCGTATGGCTGGCCTTAGTGTGAGAACAATACAACGCATTGAGCGTGGGCATAAGGCCAGTTTTGAGTCGTTGAAATCTCTTGCTTCAGTGTTCGAAGTTAATTTTTCTACATTAGATCCAACTGCTGCAACCCGTTAGCGGTTAAATTTAATTCAGTTAATTGCGGCCAGCGGCTGAGGTCAAAACTGGTCTCACTATCCGCCAAGGTCGCGGTAAGCGTCTTAAGCTTGGGCGCGTCTGTAAGGTTAGCGCTAAACACCGTAGTGGCGCCGCGAATAGTTAGAGACTCCAACTTTTCGCCTACAGGCAGTTTGACGCTCTGCAAATGCCCCGTAAGGCTGAGGTTGTGTAAGTTTGGATATTTGGACAAATCCATCACATAACCCACCTTGCCGTAATAATAGGTATTGGTGACCGCAGCAGGTTGGCCGATGGCCGGCAGATCGGCTGCCAAGGTCAGGCTCAAGTCGGTGAGCGAATCACTGGCTGGCAGCACCACAGTCGTCGCTAGACGCAAATCAAGAGACTTCAAACGGCTATTGTGGCTGAAGTCCACCGTTAAGGGGGCCACCCCATCCTGCAGGGTATAGACATCCGCCATGTGCAGCGACGTCAGCTGCGGATTATGGCTGGTATCCAATTGGGAAATTGGGTTGTCCGAAAGGTCAAGCACGCGGAGGTTGGGCATTGTGGAGACGTCGATGCTGGTTATTTGGTTACCGGGAAGATATAACTCCTCCAAAACCCTCAGCAGCTCTAAGCCTTGGGTGGAAATTATGGTGTTACCCGCATTCACGCTTGGCCCCATCGCCACCTTTCCAGCGGCAGTTGTACAAAACAGCGTTTTAAGCTGATCCACAAACTCAGCACCCGTGGCCGTTACGCAGTCGCGCAGCCGCGGGCTACCAAAGGTCAGGCTGCTAATGGCGGTACGTGGTTCATTGGTAACGGAGGATGAACCGCTCGAACTTGAACTACTGGAACTAAGTGAACTTGAGTTAGCGCCAGAACTTGAGCCGCTAGAACCAAAGCCAGAACTGGACGAACTGGAACTAGAGCTACTAGAACTGCTAGTACTGCTAGTACTGGAGCTCGCCAGTGTTGCACCAGCGGCGTTTGCGGCAGGTGGCGACTCACTAGTTTCACCACAGGCCAGAAGCGCCGCGGTTAGCGGTAGGAGTGTGAATAATTGGAAAATTTTAGGCTGCATGACTAACTCCACGTGTGGGTGTTTTAGTAATAGAGGTTTCAGGGTGTTGTGCAGGGATCGGTAGCGTTGGCCACTAGGCCTGTGTGCAGGTTAAATGCTTGCAGCGTTGCACAGCTTACTGCCCCGCCAGCCACCCCCACATAAGTCGGCTCGGCCATGGGCAGAACAAGCTGAATACCAGCTAGCGTTGATGACGCAAGGCTGATGCTTTTTAAACGCGTGGCCGTGGAACCAATGGACAGTTTTTGCAGCGCTGTCGCGCCTGCTGCATCAACGTGCACCACCGGAGTTGCTTCCAGCTCAACACTGGTGAGTGTGGTGATATTGGGTAGCGACAACACGGCGTCGCCAAGGCTGGAATTGGTAAGCCGTAGGGATTGCAGCTGGGTTAGGCGGGTCAGGTCAAGCCTGTTGGCAAAATCATCCAGCGCCAAGGTTTTCAAGGCCGTAAGTGCGCTCAGCCCGGTGGTATCTCGAATGTGGCTGCAACTGAGTTGTTGCAGTTGGGCCACCCGCGTGACGCCAGCACTGCGCACACAGGCCGCCAATTGGGCATCTGGAAAGATGATATCGCGTAGCGCGAGGTCAGAATCTGCCACACAGGCGCTGTCGGTTTCCACCCGCAGCCCGCGACTGCGCAAACCTTCTAGGCTGGCGCAGGGTATAGCGCTGCCAACCACGTGCACCGTCGCTTTCGGCCCTAGGGAAAGTCGTGGCGGGCTCTGCAGCTGTGTGGCGGCCAGCGTCAGAGAGTTAAAGGCATAGGCGGACGCCGCATCGACGACTAGGTTTTGCAGGCCGGCGGCCGGCGTAATGTCTAAGCTGCCGACGCGCGTAAACTGTAAAGATAGCTCGGTGAGGCTGCTAGACACCGGCAATGCAAGGTTTGAGGTTTGGGTGGAGGTTAAGCGCAAGGCCTGAAGATTGCGATTGGCGGTAAGGTCCAGACTATTCAGCGGAACCCGGTCCACATACATAAACTGAAGGGCAGTACTCGCGGCTAGATTAACACCGGCAACGTTGAGGTTTCTCAGCTCCAGCCATTCCAAGGCGTTACTGCCCGACAGCTCAAGTTTTGCAAGGCTGGGAGCATCTGAAATGTTCAGGTGGCGCAAGGCCCTGTGGGTGGAGAGGTCGAGCACGGCAAGGTCGGGACTGTCGGAAATATTCAGCTTACTCAAGGCTTTATTGGCCGAAAGATCCAGCGAATGCAACGGAGCGCGGGTACCAAGAGCCGTTAGGGCCGTGTTGGCGGACAGATCAAGACTGGCCAGGTCGGCACTGACATATAGGTTTTTCAATGCCGTGTTGGCGGACAAATCTAGGCTGGTCAAGTCGGCGGTGATATACAGGCGTTCCAATGCGGCGTTAGCGGAAAGATCAACACTGTGCAGCGGCGGTGCCGCGATGGAAACCCACTTTAACGCCTTATTCGCCGAAAGGTTAAGCGACTGGAGATCGCTCTTCACATCCAAGGACTCTAAGGCCGTGTTCGATGAAACATCCATTTCCCATAAATCGCCATCAATACTCAACGTGGTTAAGGCGGTGTTGGCGGATAGGTCCAGCACCCGCAAATTGCCAGCGATGGCTAAAGCCTGAAGGGCCGTTAGCTTGTTCAGCCCTGTAGCATCCGTCACGTCATTGCAGGTTAATTCCGTCAATTCGCTAACCCGAATGGCACCGAAGCTGCGCACGCAGGCCGCCAATTCACGGTCTGGGAATGGCAGGCTCGTAACCAAAGGATCGGCCGCACCTGAACTGTTTGAACCTGCGCCGCTTGAGGTGCTGGAACTGGAACTTGTTGAACCGGAAACGCGGGCGCCGGAGCTGGTTGAATTAGAGCTGCTAGAACTAGACGTACTGGAGCTAGTTGAATTAACGCTGCCAGAACTAGACGTACTGGAGCTCGAGGCGCTCAATTGAGGCGGGCTGGCAACTGCGGCCATATCGGTCACACCGCCACAGGCTAGCAGCGCGGCAGTGAGGGGTAGCAAAGCAAATAATTTATAGGACTTCATGAGCACCTCAATGATGGCTATTTTTATGTTTAAAGTGTTAGGAGGCTGACACCCGCGCCGGACAATTTTTAGGAAAATTGCTGCCGTGGCCACGCATCGCATAGTGATGCGCCGAGACTGGAGAAATTCTAACAGGGAGACATTCTATTAATTGTGAACTGTCGCACGGCTAACCGAATAAATGCTGGCAATCACTTCAGGAAAACATTATTTTTGCTAGTAAAGTCGCGTTTCTCACCAAAAAACGCCAAAATAAAAAGCTGAAAACATGTACCACAACATAAATGTGTGGAGGTAAATACGGCACTAATTATTAGCAAATGATGCTCGCCACAGAAATTCCGACATTAAAAAAATAAATTTATATCTGTTCGACCGCCTCCCGTCAGAACCACATAACTACGCCGACTTCTACTCCTGAAACGATATTTTTAAAAAACCTAAGCTCGTCGAGCCTAAATTTCGCCAGCATTCTCTTCCAGCTCCCAATTCACTAGAAATCCACAGCACACCGAGCGGCACCGCCAAAAGTCCATATTTTAAAAAGCACCGGCTCAACAACCATCGAAACACAAACGAATAACTTTTAGTGAATTCTTGAGTGCAGCCAAAAATTTTCTGAAGCGCGCGGGGGCGAAGGCAATTTAGCCTTGCTGACGCGGCATTTTTTACGGCAGCTTACGGTTATCGGCAGGATTACTTTGCGTATTTTGGCTAAGCGTCATAAACAACAGCCCATTTTCTGCCTATTGAATCGCACACTACCATCGGCCTGTAGGCTAGTTTTGGTAGGTGTCATTTGAGCCCCATGGATTACACCGCCTTTTTTTGGCGCTCAACTGGGATTGCTAGGCTTAACGCCGGTTTGATTTTTTGTTGCTCATTGCTATGGACTGTTGCCATGGCTGACGGCTAGTGCGTAACGACCCCATATTAAAAACATGGTCCAACAAACTGCGCATTGCCCAGCGAGCTGTTGGACCATTCACACTCAAAGGCATCTCCGGAAATTCATTATTCGCAATTTCGCCGCGATATTTTATGCTCAGCCGGGCACTCATACAGCATAAGCTCCCTCCCTCTTCACGAAAATGCCTTTTGATCATCTTGAAAATTTAATTTCCAGCGGTGCCTATAAGTGCCAAGAATTAAAATCTATTTGCTGAAGTAAAACTGCGTCCACGAACCTGAGTAGCCACTGTTAACAGTAATGTTAGTAGTTTGCGAGCCGCTGAGTGCCGTGTTGTTTGTGCACGCCGTGGCACCAGCAATACTAATTGAAACATTGCCAGTTTGGGTATTAACTAAACCCAATTTTTGACCGGTTAAAATAGAGGCTTCTAATTGCGCAACCAAGTTGCCTAGGTCGTCACCCGTTGAAAGCTTTTGACCCGCAACCCCATTAATTGAAATAGTGCCGCGTGGTGTACCCGCGCCATTGGCGGCTGAGTTTAAAGTGTAGGTGCGAGAGGTAATAAAACCTGATTTAGAGCCTAGAGCAACACCTGTTACATAGGCCTTGGGGTTTACAGTCTGGCAGCTAACATCAGCAAAGGCAGAACTAGCACCAGCAGTCAGGGCGGCAGCAACAATAATTTTAGTAAACATTTTCATAAAGATAGCCTCGTTATTAGGTTGTGAATAAAAAATTACGGATTAAGTCGTTTTTAAGATCTCAGCGCATGGCGCAACACGGCCGCCAAGTCGATTATTTTCCAAAGCCTATGCTGGTGGAATTAGTTCCGCCCGCGGCTGTGGTAATAACTACGTCGGTAAGGTAAGTGCCAGTGGTAGGAATTGGTGTGTAGCACGCTGTGGTACCAGTGAGGTAAATCATCATATTGCCATAACCGCTGCTAACACTTTTAACCTTCATACCAGTAAGAATGGCGAAATCTAACTCAGCGGCAATGGTGTTTAAGTCGTCGTTGGCAGACAACTTGGTGTTTGCTGGAGCCTGCACTTTAATTGTGCCGCGAGCCAAGCCTGTGCCATTGGCGAGGCTATTCAATACAAACGTTTTGGAGCTGATAAGGCCACCAGCGGAGGTTTCTGAAACGCCAACAACATAGGCATTTGGGTAGGACATATCGCAACCGGTGGTGTAAGCCTGCGCCGTGGCGGCACCGGCACTCAGTGCAATGGCGGAAATAATTTTAGCAAGAATTTTCATAGGTATTACCTCTTAATAAATATAGGGGTTATGGTCAAAGTATTGGCGACGCATGAGAGCGCCACCAATTGTTATGCACACTGACGGCTGGCCCGGCGCGTGCGATTATTTTATGCAGCGTAAAATTTCGGCAAATTTAAACAATTTAAACATCGGTCACCATGACAGGTGACGTTAATCGACCTTCCTTCCGATTAGACCGCTTCCGGCCTGTGCACACCAATTACTCGCACAATATTGAGTTGTTTGAGCCGTGATTAGCTTTGCATCACGTCTCTTCTTTCACAAAAAAAACAGAGCGCCTGGTAAGCACCTAGGGTCGGTTCGCGCCTGGGCCATAGTCATTAAATGAGGCGCGAGCTCCAGCGCGGGAAGCGGCATCCCTTGCCCACTGATTTATCTTCTCCTGCGTTGGATATGCAGAAAAATAGGAGCTGTATGCCGACTGCATATATTGAGCCGGCACATTCGATCTAGCTGCAAATTGCTCAAAAGTCAGCGGGCTAGCTATTCCGCCGCTTACACTCCCGCCTGCACAAACTGCTGGGCACGGAGGAGGCATCCCGCCACTTACACTCAAAACCTCACTCACACTTAATTCACGCATAATATTCACCTTTAGTAGAGTAAAAAGTTAACTCACATATCACCATGATATGCAAGGTTGATCTGCCGTCCCGCAGATTCCACCGTTTCCGGTCTGGCGCCACAATCACTCGGGTAATATTGAGTTGTTTAATGTGGCTATTCACCACGGACTCATTATTAACGTCGAGATAACTGCTAACTTCATTTAAGATTTGTTTTTCCTCGTGTACTTTAAATTCTTGCGTAGTGGGTTCTGGTTGCTTTGCTTAAGAAAGGTTGCAAGCCAATGCCATAGTCAAACGTAGCGAATGCCCTAGCGTCCGCTGCGTATTGCTTCAGCTGAGCCGCCGTTGGTATTGAAGCCAAATAGCTACTATAGGCAGCCTGCATATATTGGGCCGGCACAGATGTTGAACGAGCTGCAAATTCGTCATAAGAATAGGTTGCAATTGCTCCGCCGTTCACACTCAAAATTTCATTCATACTTAATTCACGCATAATAATCACCTTTAGTAGAGTAAAAAGTTAACTCTCATATCACCATGATATGAGAGGTTGATCTGCCGTCCTGCAGATTCCACCGTTTCCGGTCTGTGTGTCACAATCACTCGGGTAATATTGAGTTGTTTGATGTGACTATTCACCACGGACTCATTATTAACATCGAGATGACTGACGGCTTCATCCATAAATAGAATACGCGGCTCGCGATACAGAGCGCACGCTAAAATAACGCGCAGTTTTTAGCCGCCACTTAAACTGGTGTTTATGATGCCAGCCGGCGTGCGGTATTTCATGGGAAAATACCCAACTTCGTCACGCCTAGTGCCACATCTATTTACTATTTCAGGAAACTTTGAGCAGCCCCAGAGTACCCAACAGCACTTAAAACTTTTTCGGATCATCGTTGCTACGATGGGCGATGGTTGTGAATGGGCTCAAGCCAATGCCATAGTCAAACGTAGCGAATGCCCTCGCGTCCGTTGCGTATTGCTTCAGCTGAGCCGCCGTTGGTATTGACGCTAAATAGCTACTATAGGCCGCCTGCATATATTGGGCCGGTACAGATGTTGAACGAGCTGCAAATTCGTCATATGTATAGGTAGCAATTGCTCCGCCGTTCACACTCAAAATTTCATTCATATTTAATTCACGCATAATAATCACCTTTAGTAGAGTAAAAAGTTAACTCACATACCACCATGATATGAGAGGTTTATCTGCCGTCCTGCAGATTCCACCGTTTCCGGCCTGTGTGCCACAATCACTCGGGTAATATTGAGTTGTTTAATGAGGCTATTCACCACGGACTCATTATTAACATCGAGATGACTGGTGGCTTCATCCATAAAAAGAATACGCGGCTGGCGATACAGTGCCCGCGCTAAAATAACGCGCTGTTTTTGGCCGCCGCTTAAATTGGTGCCCATATCGCCCACCAAGGTGCGATAGTGCATGGGCATGCGCCTAATTTCGTCATGAATACACGCCAACAGTGCACACCGTTGAACCTTTTCCATGTCAAGGTTCGGGGCGAAACAGGCGATGTTTTCGGCTATATCTCCGCTTAACAACTGATCGTCCTGCATGACGGCGGCGATGGTGCTGCGATACTGGGTTAATTGCTTAATGGGCATGTCGTCTATAAAAATCTCGCCTTCGGTGGGATCGATTAAACCCATTAAACACTTTAATAGCGTGGTTTTTCCGCAACCACTGGGGCCGGTTATGGCCACAGTTTCGCCAGCACCAATAGTAAAATTAATGTTTTTGAATACAAAGTTTTCGGTTTCACTGTATCGGTAGGATAGGTTTCTGACTTCTATTTTCCCGGCAACTGCTTTGCCTTTAGCAAGCGCACCCAAAGCCCCCGACCTAGCGTCGTCACCCAAGTCTAAAATGCCGAGTTGCGAATCCACATCTTCCGGCTTGGTAAATGCAATATCCGCTAAGCGGTTTAAATAAAGGCCGAGCATTTTGAATTGAATCCATTGCGAAATTAAACTATCCATCGAGCTAATAAAGCGGCTTTTGTAGCTGATAAAGCCATAAAGCATGCCCAGCGACATCACACTGCCCATCACTGCGGTTGCGGCAAAATACACCACCACAATATTTTCAAAGCCGAATAACAAGCCATTGAGTACGCCGTAGCCGATACCCCAGCGGGCCAACCTAATGTCTTTATTCATGGCGTCAGCTAGGCGGTTTTGCCATTGGCTCTGACGGTCATTTTCGCGCTGAAATATTTTTATAGTCTGCATGGCGCGAACTGATTCCATAAAATGCGAATTTTCCTTTGCCGACGCCACAATTTTTTCTTCTGTTAGCAACCGAAATGGGCGATAAAGCGCCCAGCGCAAGGCGCCGTAAATAATGACTATGCCCATGACAATAAATGACAACCGCACGTCGTAGATAAACATGGCAGCCAGGGTGACGAGTGCCAACAAGCCATCGATTACGGCGGATACCAAGCCGTGGGCAAGAATATCCCGCACTTGGCCCAGCGCGCCAAAACGTGACACTATGTCGCCCATGTGTCGCTTCGCAAAATATTCCATTGGCAACCGAATTAAATGCCTAAATAAATTGGCCGACATTTGCATACTCAACTTATTCGACATATGCAGTACAACAAATTCACGCAAGCTTGTAGTGGCCACCTGAATCAACATCAGCAAGGTAAAGCCCAGCGCCAACACCATGAGCAAATTGCTGTCCTTTCTGACCAACACATCGTCCACTATGGTTTGCATGTAGAAGGGGGACACAAGACCAAACACTTGCAGCAACAACGATAGAACTAAAATTTGTGCAACACTGCGCTTTAAGCCGCGAATATTGGACCAGAAGTCGGCAATTTTTAGTGTTTGTTTTTCCTCGCCTACTTTAAATTCCTGCGTGGGTGTGAGCTCCAACACCACGCCGGTAAATTCATTGCCGAAGGCTTTGGCATCCAGAACGCGCTCGCCTACGGCGGGGTCGTGCAAAGTGTATGTATTTTTATGAACGGACTTTAGCACCACAAAATGACTCAGGCCCCAATGCACAATACAGGGCAGTTGTACGCGAGCAATGTCCTCCGGTTCAACACGCAAAGCCCGTGGCGACAAATGCAACTTAGTGGCCATAGCCATAATATGTTGCAACCCAGTACCATGACTTGAGATGGAAAATTTGCGGCGCAAACTGGCCATGTCGGTATCAAAGCCGTTAGCACCCAACATCATTGCTAAACAGGCCAAGCCGCATTCCGCCATCTCCGTTTGCAAAATCACGGGCACACGGCGAGCACTGCCGAAATTCAATAGGTGCTCGGGGCGACTGTTTTTATGGGGGGCGAAGCCTAACCCAACGTAGCTATTCATTATATTTCCCATCATTTCACAGGCGCCCCTTTAAACTGTAAATGGGCTCAAGCAACCATTGAATTAAGGTGCGATCACTCAAACGAATATCGGCGGAGAGGGTCATGCCCGGTTTAAGTGGAAAATCTTTGCCGTACGCCTGCACATTCATTTGGTTGAGTCGCGCAGTAATGCGGTACACCGGCTCGGCCAGCTCCAAGGGTGCATTAAGTAACTCTCGTGGCAGCAAAATAGTTTTTGATATGGTTTCGATTGCGCCTTCATACAAACCAAATTTCTGATAAGGAAAGGCATCGTAACGAATATTAATGGTCTGGCCATTCGCAATAAATCCAGCGGAGCGCACAGGAATTAACAGATGCGCCGTGAGAAGCTCATCTTTGGGTAGCAGCGTGAGCAGCGGAATATTGTTACCAGGATTCACCTGCTGCCCTTCCCTTGCCTGTAAATTATTCACCATACCGGCGCGCGCCGCCTTGAGCACACGGGTGCTTTGCCCATTCACCTGGGTTATTTGCTGTGCAATATCACTTAAACGCGAATGAAGTTGAGATTCGGCATTGGCCAGCTCATCTGGCAATAATTTTTTCTGAGTCTGTAATTGTTCTATTAAATTGCGCTGCGTAATTTTGTTTTTTAGCAATGTTTGCTGATCGCTTTTTAGCGATAACTCTTGCTGCATCACACTATCAAATTCTGTGTTGGAAACATGGCCACTACGCTTAAGCAAGGTTAAGCGTTGCACCTGTGCGGCCACCAAATCATAACGCTCGCTATTGGTGGCAAGCTGCCGCTCTAGCATGTTCAGCTCCTGCTGTGCGGCCATAATTTTTTGTTCTGCATCCTGCAGGCGTGTGGCAAAAATCGTTTTGGTGCGGCCTAATTCTTCGGCTAAGAGTTTTTGTTGGCTTGCATATTCGGTAAGAAGTTGTGTGGAAAGTTGCTGGCCGGAGCCCAACTGCGCCTCGGTTTTCACTAAGAGTAGCGGCTGCCCCTCCTCAACAAATTCGCCTTCCGTCACATAGATTGTTTGAACCGTGCCGTTGGTTTCTGCGTATAAACGCACAATACCGGCCGGCGGCTCCAGCCATCCTGCTACGGTCTCTTTGCGTGCGTAGGTACTGGCGCACAACCAAACTAAAACAAGCGTGATCCATATTAATAAGCCACCAACAATCAGGGTGTGGGAAAACTGTGGCAAAAGCAGTACATCGCCAAACAGGCGCTGTTTTTTATGCTCAATGGCTTGAGTGCGAAAAAGTTCTATTGACATACCACACCCCCAACCCGTTCATTCAATGAAGAAATTCAGTTAATTTACAAAACATTAAAAATTTACTTTTCTGTGCACGCTTCTCAAACCCAGCGCTGCAAACCATGCAGTCAAACCTATCTCAAGCACATATGACCACTAACAAACACCACATTCAAAATACGACTCACAAAAATTTTCTGGAAAATTTAATGCATTTTCAGTCGACCACCCAGTCAAACCAGCTCACTCAATATCTGTTTGGTCGACTTTAAAATAATCTCCACCTGTCGAACAATTTCATTTATATCGGCCAAAAATTATTTTGTTGGCACTTATAACTGAGTTTTTCAGGCTGACTTAGCGCACGCCTACTGGCACCGGAATTCAGTGCTATTTTAGAAATGCGGTATTCACCGTTTGTCCCACGCCACAATAAAAAACCCTGATGCCACTCCTTGGCACCTAGGGTGCTGCGCCAATTAATTCGGCGCTAAATACACACCATCGAGGGTCACGGCAGCGGTGCCCACATTGCCCATATTAAAATCGAGCACAGCGTTCACATCGGTGGGTATGCCATAGAGTGGGAGTTCGAAGGTTTTCAGATCGGTTGAAAGGTCCACGATGACACGGCCGTAGGACTGCCAATTGTTATCGGCGCTACCGTTGTGGCCGAGGTTCACCACCAGAGAACGCGGAAAATCGGCGCGCGCTTTAAAGCGCAATTTGTAGGTGCCGGCGGTGGCCAGTTTTACTGCGGTGCGGGCTTGCACATGCCACATGTCCGATCCATCGTCGTAAATAGTGGTGCGCATTTGTTGGCCGGTATAGTCGGCCCAGGCCGCACCACCCATGGCCGTTAACAGGCTCCAGGCACGGCTGGCTGGGTCGTCGAAGGAGCAATTTGCAACGAGGTTGCGGGGGCTTTTGCAGGAATCAATCAGCGAGATATTTTCATGTATCACGCCGCCGACGGTCTTCGCGTAAGAATGCCAACCCATCACAAGGTTGTCGCCGTCCAGATCTAACATGTCATTGCCTGAAAAGCGGATGCTATCGCCGGGTGCAGTCCCCACTAGGTCGGCGTTGAAGCCATTGCTAAAACTCCAAAACCCGGACGCGGGGTCGCGCTTGTAGATGCTCACACTTTTTTCCGGTGCGCCCCCATTCACCGCCAGAGTGTTGCCAAATAGCGTCAAACTGGTCGGCGCTGCTTCAATTGGTAAGAGTTGTGGCTCGGTAAATGCACCCGCCGTGGTAAAACCATAAAAAGCTAAGGTGCCTAGACCAAATTGCGGGCCGTACCCCACCACTACACGGCCGGAGTGCATGTCTAAGGTTCGGCCGTAGGTGTCGCCGGAAAAATTGCCGTAAGTCGCCGCTTTGGACGCCCATGTCGCGGTGGTAGCATCCCGCTGGAAAACACGCATCAACCCAAGCACACCCGTCAGGGAGCCTGGCGATGTCACCACAATCTTATTACCCTCAATGGCCAGCCCCGTACCCACCAGTCGATCATCCGGCTCGTCCGTAGTGAACTCCTTAACCCAAGTGTTTTTGGTGGCGTCGAAACGGTAAAAACTCAGTTGGCTTTTACGAATATTAGCCACCGCAAGATATTGGTCCGACACCGCGATGTTCACGTCGCTAGGCCCGTAGATACCGTCAAACGGTATTTTGGTAATGGGTTTTTGTGGTGTCTGGCCAAAGGTGCTGACGAGGCTGGAACAATCCACCCGACTATTCACTGTGGGGCAGGTCGGCCAAGCCCCATTGGTTTTGGACATCACATACACCGAGGAAGGCTCGAGGGTTGACTTGGTTTGATTATCTGCCGTGAACGCGAGGCGCGAACCCGACAGCGCTACCTGGCCGCCAATGTGCCGGTTGGTGTTGGCCTGCCCCGGAAATTGATAGAGCCGCTCTGGCGTGCTGCTGGTGCCGTTAAATAGATAGAGCACCCCTTGGTATTGGTTGGGCTCGTTGGTGACAGGGGCACTCATCGGCTCACCGGGAAAAGTCACCGACTCTTGCATGGCGGCCACCAGCGTATAGCTGCCGGAGCGTGCCAATGCTCGGCCAAATTCGGGTGAAAACATATCCGTGGCACCGGGCTTAATGATTATTTTGGCCGCCATCACTTGGGTGCTTAGTGCCAAAAGCGTACCGACACAGGCGGCACCTTGTACTATTTTCTTGATGTTCAGCTTCATAAAATCATTCCGAATTTGGTGTGAGTAAGGTGTGAGCCCCCCCCTTGCCGCCCCGCTAAGGTGGCGGTTAGGCGCGTGAAGGAGCCGGTTTTGCCCTGCGGTAACTCGGTGACAATTGCCGCCGAGTTACCGCAGGGGTACGCCAATTAGTTCGGCGCCAAATACACACCATCAAGCGTGACCGCCGCGGTGCCCACATTGCCCATATTAAAATCGAGCACGGCGTTAACATCGGTGGGTATGCCGTACAGTGGCAGTTCGAAGGTTTTCATCTCGGTTGAAAGGTCAACAATAACGCGGCCGTAGGACTGCCAATTGTTATCGGCGCTACCGTTGTGGCCGAGGTTCACCACCAGAGAACGCGGAAAATCGGCGCGGGCTTTAAAGCGCAATTTGTAGGTGCCGGCGGTGGCCAGTTTTACCGCTGTGCGGGCTTGTACATGCCACATGTCCGATCCGTCGTCGTAAATAGTGGTGCGCATTTGCTGGCCGGTATAGTCCGCCGAGGCCGCACCACCCATGGCCGTTAACAGGCTCCAGGCACGGCTGGCGGGGTCGTCAAATGAGCAATTTGCAACCAGATTGCTGGGGTTTTTGCAGGAATCAATCAGTGAGATTTTTTCGTGCACGGCGGCGCCAACTAATTTGGAATAGCCTTGCCAACCAACAACAACATCGTCGCCGTCAATGCCTAAGCCACCGTTAGAGGCAAAAATAGCGGGATCGCCAGCCACATTACTCACCAACTTCGCATTAAAGCCATTGCTGAAGCTCCATAGGCCCGAAGCGGCGTCACGCTTAAAAATGCTGATGGTTTTTTCGGTCAGCGCTGTACCCACGGCGAGGGTGTTGCCAAATAACGCCAAGTTGGTGTTCGGCGCTTCAACAGCAACCGTTTGGGGTGCCGTGAACTGCCCGGCACTGGTAAAGCCATAAAATGCCAAGCCGCCAGTAACGGCCGCGGCCACACGGCCAGAGTGCATAACAAGCGAGCGACCATGTCGGTCGTTGGAAAAACTGTTATAGGTGGCGGCTTTTGCCGCCCAGGTGGCGGTGGTGGCATCGCGTTGGAAGAGCCGAATCAACCCAGCGACTCCCGACGTAGAGCCTGGCGATGACACCACAATTTTGTCGCCTTCGATGGCTAGGCCCGCGCCCACCAGCCGATCATCCGGCTCGTCAGTGCTGAATTCTTTAACCCAGGTGTTTTTGGCCGCGTCGAAACGGTAAAAGCTCAATAGGCTTTTTTGGGTGTTGGCCACCGCCAAATATTGGTCCGACACTGCGATGTTCACAGCGCCATAGCCATAATAGCCATCAAAGGGGATTTTAATGATGGGCTTCTGCGGCGTTTGGCCGAGGGTGCTCACTAGGCTGGAGCAATCGACGCGAGTGTTTACGGTGGGGCAGCTGGGCCAAACGCCGTTGGTTTTGGATAGGACATACACCGCCGACGGATCGGTAGGCAACATCAGGCCATTAGCCGCCGTAAAAGCTAAGCGGGAACCGGAGAGAGCAACCTTGCCCCCCACTCCGCGGAAGGTATTCGCTTGGCCAGGAAATTGATAGAGGCGCTCCGGCACAGTGTTGGTGCCATTAAACAAATACACCGCCCCCTGCATTCTATTCGGCACATTGGTGACGGGATCGGCCGTCGGTTCGCCCGGAAAAAGTACCGACTCCTGCAGGGCCGCCACGGCCGTATAACTGCCAGAGCGCGCTAGGGCGCGGCCAAATTCGGGGGCAGTTAAAGTGGTGCTAAGGTCGCCAGGTTTAACAACCACCTTGGCAGCCATTACTTGGCTGCTGGCCATCGCCAACCCCAAAAGTGCACCTGTGCAGGCCGCGCCTTGTACTATTTTTTTAATGCTTGGTTTCATAACGACTACTCCAAAATGGTGAGTTGTGGGGTTTAGCCCCCTGGCTTGTAACCCCGCAGACGTTTCCGCAAGGTCGTTTTGACGGAGCCAGTGTTGCCCAGGGGCCAAGAGCGCGGCTATTGCCGATTAAGGCGGAGCTGAAATTAGGACTGCCAACTTGGCCGCTGGCAGTAACCCAACCAGCGCTAAAAGGGGCGTGAAGGGGCGTTGTTCGGCCAAGGAAACCTAAACTGGGCATTCAAAATGCCACTGCCAGTTTCGGTTGGCGTAAAGTGGGAACTGGCAATACGAGGGTGGGAGTGGCTATTCACGGTGAATTGGGCGGGCACTGGCGCTTGGTTCGGCATTTGTGGTGATGAAACGCGCGGCGGGTGCTAGGCATGAAAAATAACACTGAATCACCCAACGCGTTGCGGCACAGCTAACAGCAATTAAAGCGCGCCGCCCACACTAATGGGGTTCGTTATGGCTGGGCACCCAGCACAGATTGCTCGGGAAGCGCCGAAAAATACGACCAATTTTGATCGCCAACAGCGGGCGCGGCAGGTGGGCTGGCCAGCCCCACTTTTTGGTTTTGTCCCATCTTAAACCGTACTCAAATTGGGAAAAGCCTAGAATGGCCGACCTATTTAAAATTGTTGCTCCCCCATACGCGGCGCTCTCAACGCTTGAATATGATCAACAATTAAATAGGTACTTCTTCCATGTTTCACATGTCTAGTTTTAATCGATCGCCGGCGCGCCGAGCCGGCCTGCTAATGCCAAGCCGTAAGGCGGTGGGTTTGAATTTAGTGGCGGCCGGCCTCCTCACGGCGGGCAACTTTGCCCACGGAGGCATTATTACCGGTGGCTCTTTTCCTTCACAAGGCAGCTTCCAGTCGTTTGTTCGGGGCCCTAACACAGCCACATTCACTTGGAATACCGAACCCAAGGTGACAATTCCGGATACTACCGAAAATGCCAAAAGCCTAGATTATGCTGTGCAGTTGGTGCACAGCAATCTCAGCCTGCAAGCGGGGCAAGTGTACACGGCGTGTTTTACGGCCTCAGCCAGAGGTGAGCGCCCGCTCAAGATGAACATTGAAGGCGACGACGATTCAGCCTGGGCGGAGCGCATGAATACCGGTGCCAAATTGACGTGACCTGCAGCAAGATTTACCACGAGACCCCCGACGTAAAAACCTTTGTGTTCACCGCGGCGCCGCACACCCTGTTCAGCTATAAACCTGGGCAATTCGCCACCCTGCACCTCACCATTGATGGCAAAAAAGTAGTGCGCTCCTACACCATTAGTTCCACACCCAGCCGCCCCCATATGCTCAGCGTCACCGTAAAACGCGTACCGGCCGTTGCACCCCATCCCCCCGGCTTAGTGTCCAATTGGCTGCACACCGAGTTTGCCCAGGGGCAAAAAATCCAAATTTCTGGCCCCTTCGGCGACTTTAGCTGTCACAGCCACCCGGCTCCCAAGCTCGGTTTAATCTCCGGCGGCAGCGGCGTAACGCCCATGTTATCCATGACACGCTGGATTTGTGACACCGCCGCGCAAGTGGAAGTGGTGTTTTTTCACGTCGCCAAAACCCCAGCCGATATAGTCGCCCGCGACGAATTGGAGATGCTGGCCGCGCGTCACCCCAACATTAAATTGGTGTTCAGCCTAACGCGGCAAGAGCTGCCCTGCAGCTGGTCCGGCCTACGCGGCCGCATTACCAGCCCATTGCTAGACCTCAGTGTGCCGGACCTAAAAGAACGCCGCGTGTTTGTGTGTGGCCCAGAGCCTTTTATGACCGCCACCCAAGAGGTACTGCGCGCTTATGGCTTCCCCATGCACAACTGTCACGAAGAAAGTTTTGGCGGCCCCAGTGTTAGCCAGGCAGCGCCAGCAAAATTGGTGGACGACGAACCCGCGCTCAAATTCGGTTTAACCTAGAAACCTCAGTTGGATCACCAAAGTCTGCGCAACCCCCGGGCAGCGCCTAGCAAAAGCCAAAATTGACGAACAACCAACCAGGTTGCCCGTCAATTTTGGATTTCACTAATCACACCAATGGATTACACAGCTTTTTGGCGCCCAACTGAGGTTTCTAGGATAATCCGCTCCCAGACAAGAAACCCCCTCCCTGCCTCCCCCTCAAAAAGGGGGCGGTGCAAAAAATCTGCAAATCAACGAATCGGCTTGTTTAAACGGCTGCTTTGCTCCCTCCCCTTTTCAAGGGGAGGGTTGGGGTGGGGTTTCGGGGTGAGAGGACATTCACTGGAAAAACAGCTCGTAACACCAACCTTAATAACATTGGGTGAAGCGCAGTTCGATGTTCAGCCAAATCCGCCACCATCAATCAGGCCTTTTGGTTATCGATTCCCACCAACTCCAAACTCAAACCACTAAGCCCAGCATTTTGGTTATAGGCGAACAGT
>CAMCXE010000047.1 GCA_945882995.1 Thalassocella blandensis
GACGACACGCATGCCGCGACCACCGCCACCGGCGGCGGCTTTGATAATGATGGGGTAACCAATTTTGGCGGCTATGGTGTGGCAGGTTTCTGCGTCTTCTGGCAGCGCACCGCCAGAGCCAGGCACTGTGGGTACGCCGGCTTTGATCATGGCGTCAATGGCGGCCACTTTGTCGCCCATCATGCGGATTACGTCTGGGTCCGGTCCTATAAACACGAAGCCACTTTTTTGAATTTGTTCAGCGAAATTGGCGTTTTCGGCTAAAAATCCGTAGCCCGGGTGCACGGCCATGGAATCAGTAATTTCCATGGCACTGATGATGGCGGGAATGTTCAGGTAGCTTTTGGTAGAGCTATTGGGCCCAATACACACGGACTCGTCAGCTAAGCGCACATGCATGAGGTCGCGGTCGGCCTGCGAATACACAGCAACGGTTTTGATACCCAGTTCTTTGCAGCAGCGCAAAATACGTAAGGCAATTTCGCCACGGTTGGCGATTAAAATTTTGTCAAACATCAGAAGGGCCTCACTAGGCGATGATTAACAGCGGTTGGTCGAATTCAACCGGTTGCCCGTCTTCCAGCAGCACGGCTTCAATGGTGCCGGAGCGGTCCGATTCAATTTGATTCATCATTTTCATGGCTTCGACAATGCAGACGACATCACCTTGTTTAACCTTTTGCCCAACACTGGCAAAAGGCGCCGTACCGGGGCTGGAGGCGCGATAAAACGTGCCTACCATGGGTGAGCGCAGCGTGTGTCCGCTTGTGACGGGGGAGGCGTCTGCCACGGGTGCCGCCACTGGCGCTGCGGCAACGGGAGCCGCTGCAACCGGCGCATGCATCGGCTGCTGATAGTAGGTGTGAATAGGTTGCGGGGCACCGCGATGGCCGCGGCTAATGCGTACGGATTCTTCGCCTTCTTTAATTTCGAGCTCCTCGACGTTGGACTCTTCAAGCAACTCGATCAATTTTTTGATTTTACGGATATCCATTGATTCCCCTCGATATGGGTGGGCTGGGCAGTTTAGTGAGATTTAAGATGAGTGAACGCGGCTTCAAGCGCCAGCAAATAGCTTTGGGCACCAAAGCCGCAAATTACGCCTTTTGCTAAGTCAGCAAGGTAGGAGTGATGGCGAAAGGCTTCGCGGGCGTGAATATTTGATAGATGGCATTCGATAAAAGGAATATTCACCCCGGCAAAAGCATCGCGCAAGGCCACGCTGGTGTGCGTCAGAGCAGCTGGGTTGATGATAATGAAGTCAACATTTTCGGCCTTGGCCAGATGAATGCGGTCTATCAATACATATTCCGCGCTGCTTTGCAGGTGAAAAAATTCGTGTTGGTGAGAGGCGCAGGCTGCGGCAAGCAGGTTGTTGATGTCGTGCAGCGTGGTAAAACCGTAAATTTCCGGCTCTCGGGTCCCCAGCAAATTTAAATTCGGACCATGTAGCACCAAAATTTTTGCCATTAGTAAGGCTCATTTCTTGTTAGTTGGCGCAAGTGGGCGGCCCCAAAGGTTAGTGCTTGAAAGGTATATTCGGTTAACTTCGAAGAAGTTAACCGAATATACCCACTCATTTTTGAATACTGTTATGGCTCGATTGTGCCTAAAAGAAAGGGCGCTGTCTACACAAAACAGCGCCCTTCTGGGATAACTCCGCAAATCGAGGGATTTGGCCGAAGTTAAAGGAAGATTTAGAGGTTAATTGCTGGTAGCTACCTGTTTTTCGCTGGCGCCACGTTTTAAGGCGGCGATAACAATATCTTGGGTCAGAATTTGCGGCAGTAATTCAGCCTTGCCGGAGGGATTAGCGGGATAAACCAAATAAAGTGGCACGCCACTGCGCTTGAACTCCTTTAGAACCGCAGTAATAGCTGGGTCGGAGTTGGTGTAGTCGCCCTTCAGGGTAGCGTACCCGTGTTGCTTGATTACGGCTTTAACTTCGTCACGCGAAATAGCATTGGCTTCATTGGCTTTGCAGGTTATGCACCAGTCGGCGGTGAAATCTACAAATATGGGCTTGCCTTGCTCGCGCAAGCTTTGTACTAACTCGGGCGACCATTTTTGCCAGCCTTCTGAGTTCGGCACAAAGGTGTCTGATTTGTAAGCTACGTACCCAGCAAAAACAAGGGATGCTAAGGCAGAGCCTTTAACCAATGTTTTGCCGAGGGTGGAGCTGGGTGGGTTTTGGAAAAGCCAAAGCGCAAAGGTAATCGCAATGCCTCCGAGCATTAGATAAAACATGGCGTTCGCGCTGACTTGTTTGCCCACCACCCAGAGCAGCCATGCGCTGGTTAAGTACATGGGGAAGGCCAAAAATTGTTTAAGCGTTTCCATCCACATGCCAGGTCGTGGCAGCATTTTGGCTAAGGCCGGGCTGTAGGCGAGCGCTAGGAATGGCAGGGCCAAACCAAAGCCGAGGGCCACGAAGATGATGATAGACACATACCACGCTTGAGTGAGCGCAAAGCCAATGGCGGGGGCCATGAGCGGGCCGGTACAGGGGCTGGCCACAACGGCGGCTAACACGCCGGTGAAGAACGAGCCACGCAAGCCTTCAGCGGCAGTAAGGCCTTGGCCTACGCCCATTAGGCTGGTGCCAAAGTGCACCATACCTGAAAGGCTCAAGCCCATCACGAAGAAGAGATAAACAACAAATGACACAAACACGGGGGACTGCAGCTGAAAACCGAAGCCCACGCCCTGCCCGGCAGCGCGCAAAACTAATATGGCAACGGCGATAGCCATGAACGACAGCACCACCCCAAAAGTGTACGCCCAGCCATGACTGGCGTGGCTGTGGCCGTCTTGGCTCGAGGAGGCAAAGGTCAGGGCTTTAAGGGATAAAACAGGAAACACGCAGGGCATTAGGTTGAGGATCATGCCGCCGCCAACGGCTAGCAAAATGTACATGCCCAGCGAATGCACTTCCTCCTCCGGCACTGCAGAGTTGGCCGCATCGGGTTGCGCAGCAGTTGCTTCGGCAGGCGCACCAGTGTTAGCGGCTTCAGGCGCGGCAATGATGGTGGACTCGTCGGATTGGACCGCTTTGCCTGCCGTTATGTCGATCTGAAAATAACGCGTGTGCGGTGGATAACATAGCCCGGCATCGGCGCAGCCTTGCGAGGTCAATTTGAGTTCGAATTGTTTAGGTAGGCCCGCCGTAGGCACTGTTACCTGTGTGGCGTTATGAAAAATTTCGAGATCTTTTTTGAAGTAGGCGTCGTATTTGGTCTGGGCGCTTTCGAACACAGGAGATAGCAGTGTTTTGGACGTGTTGGTCACTGCGTAGAGCTTGAATTTTTCTTTATAAAGGTAGTAACCGGGCGCGACTGTCCAATCGAGCGTAATTTTATCGGCGGCGGTCAGTACCGAGACCTGGTAGGCCTGCTCCACGGGCAGGAAATCATCCTTTTTCCCCGTGAGTTCACTGACTGCGTCTGCGGCGTAAGCCGAGTTGACGGCAAAACCGAATGGGGTAAGCAAAAGTAAAAACAATGAGCAGATTTTTAGCAATTTCATAGCGAATAAGTTCAGGTATGTTATGACTGTAGGCGGCCAAGCACCCGCGTTGGCGAGTGGCGACCATTGTATGTTAAAGGCTAGAGCTTGTGGCTTCTGCGCGGACCTTTTGCTTAAAGCTTAGTACGGGTCCAAACAATAAATGCAAAGCCAATCACATTTTGAAACTTTTTTCGTGGCAATTCCCCTGCTGCTTGCGTGTCCAGCGGCAAAATTTTTACTTTCGCTGCAGATGAATGCCTTCTAAACTGCAGCGCTTTCAGCGTTGAGGTGTTTTGGATGGCCGTTGTGTTCCGCTTGCGTTTATCTGCATGTGTGCTGGTTGTTGGTGTTTTGGCGGGGTGTGACACCGCACCCGTCAAGTCGCCACCGCCACCCAGTGTTGCCGCAATATCGCCGACGATTGACAAACACACACTGTTCGTCAATCAGTTGCTTGATCGTGCCGACACCGCCTTGGCGATGCAACACCTGTCGTCGCCTGTAACCGGCAATGCGTATGACCTCTATCAGGCCGCGCTGCGTGTGGAGCCGAGCAGTCAGCGCGCCGCCGAGGGGCTAAAAAAAGTAGCCGCGGCCTATAGCAATTTGATCGATGAATGTTTGCGTGGTAGGCAGCTGGCGGCGGCAACGCGGCACTGGCAGCGCGCCAAAATATTGTTTCCAGCAGATGCACGGCTGTTGGCTAAAGGGGCAGAGATCAACAAGTTGCGAGCGGCTATTCCAAGCTTGGCTAATCCCTCTAGCACTATTGCCGGCGCTAATCAAATTCTGTTGCCCGCCGCGGAACTGAAGGCCAAGTCGAAAGCCGTAGAGGTGCAGCTGCAAGCCATTGCTAAGCGTGTACAGCGCACGGATGAGGCGGTGCTTATTTTTGCGCGCAATGATGTTGAGGGACGATGGATTTATAAGGTTATGCGCCAAGCCGTGGGCGACTATCGTATTCGCGGCGACATTAAAATAGCCGGCACGCCTTCAATCCAGCTGCAACAACCCATTCAGTAGCTAGGGCTCGGGCCGATAGGGGCTGGTCCGTTTAATTTTTTGCTGCATATAGTTGGACTGTATTTAGATGAGTAAAAAAATGTTTTTGCAGGTGATTCACCGGCATAGCCTTTGGATCGTTTTGGCTGGCGTGGTGGCGGCATGGGCGGCCGCGGCAACCTTGTTATCAAAACATGAAGTGACTGATACGAATGATGTGGTCAGCGTCAGTGAAGTGGTTGACCTTGTTTTAGGGAGAACTTTGGTTTATCGCGTCACCACGCCAGAAAAAGGCATTTTATTTTTGTTGTCTGGCGCCCAAGGCGTGACTGCAAACTTGAACGCGCAGGCGCGGCGCTGGGCGCAAAAAAGTTACTTGGTGGTAGTTATTGACTGGCCGCATTTGCAGCAACAACAACCTAAAGCGGGGTGCCTAAACCTTGCGGAATTATTGCTGAACAGTGCCAGCAAATTGAAGCTGCAACATCAATTTTCCGCCGATACCGCTCCCTTGGTGATGGGCGAAGATGAAGGCGCGCAGGCAGTTTATATCGCACTGTCGCAAGCAGCCCCCGGAGCGTTTCATGCGGGGATCAGTTTGGACTTTTGTCCGGTGTTAGCTGGCGCTAGCCAGTTTTGTAAAGTTGGGCGTTATCAGTGGGGTAAGGCGGACAATCATACCGCCGTACTGCCCAATAAATTATTGGGTGCTAACTGGTATGTTTTTCAGCGCAATGTGCAATGCGGCCTGGATGCGCAAACATTTGTGGATGCAATTCCCAGTGCTAAATTTGAGTATGTGAACGAAGATAAAAGCAAGCCAGAATTGGTAGACGTGGACGCTTTGTTGAATTGGTTGGACCCGCGCTTAACTGAGCAAGCCAAGTCCTCTAGTGCAGCGGGTGATTTACCATTGGTAGAAGTGCCGGCAAGCGGCGCAGTGGATAGTGATTATCTCGTCATATTGCTAACTGGAGATGGCGGCTGGGCGGAGCTGGATAAAACATTAGCGGAAGAATTTGCCAAACAGGGGCTGCCCACCGTGGCGCTTGACTCCCTGAGTTATTTCTGGAAAAAACGCTCGCCGGAAGAAACCAGCCTCGCTTTGAGCCATATTTTGAATAATTACCGCGCGGTATGGCATAAAAATAAGATTATCGTTATCGGTTATTCGTTTGGTGCGGATGTTTTGCCTTTTTTGTTAAGTCGCCTGCCGGAGGAGGATCGCCAATGGATTGCCGCCGCCGTTTTTTTGGGCCTTAGTGAGCGTGCTAATTTTGAATTCCGTTTGTCAAATTGGTTGGCTAATGAACAGCCCCCCAGTGAGTATGACACGCTGATGGAGTTGGCGAGGTTGCCTTGGCTGAAAAGCTTATGCATCGAAGGCGCGGATGATGAAACCGCGGTATGTAAACAGGCTGTGGCCAACGGAGTGCAGTTGCTAGCCATGCCGGGCGATCATCATTTTGACGAAGCCTATGCGGAGGTGGCGCAGCACATTATGGATTTTGCGAAGTCGACCAAGCCTGCCGCTACATTAACGCCGCAGGCCCACTAAACGTTGCTGGGACGAGTTAGAGCCTGCGGCGAACTCTTGAATAATAAATAAAAAAATGGCGACCAACTAGGCCGCCATTTTTTTATTTTTAGAATGAAAACAAATTGTTATTTGTTATTTTTTCGGTGGTGATAGTGTTGATATTTTGTAATGTGGTTAGCGCATTTAGGTTGGATGTTAGTGATAGGTAGTGAACTTTGTCGTCGATTTTTGCATCGTTCCAGCTCACCCAGTAGGCAATAAATGGGTAGGATTCGGTAAGTTTTTTGCTGTAAAGGGCGGTATCGAAGTTTTTGCTGCTGGTGCTGGTAACGACGCTGGATGCATAGGCGGGGCTCAGTTCGGACATGGCTAGGGGCTTTCCTGTGTTGATCATGTCCTGATAGTCCCGCAGAGTTAGATCATTGTTGCGTGCAATAGGGGCAACAATATCCACTTGTGTTTCGTATAGGCCCCAGTTTATGGGTTTATTCGATGTGGCCAGCGTGGTGTCCATGGGGGCAAAAACCCATATTAAATTGTGCAGGCCTTTGGTGGTGTGCAAATAGTTGAACATGTTTTTCCAAAGCTCTTCGAATTGAGCTTCCGTACCCTTCCCAGTAGAGGCCTTAATGCCCCACCACACGGATTCCGTGTTCATGGCGGGTAATGGGCGCCAGAGCACCGCTACATTGCGTTGTTGTAAATCATCCAAGGCTTTGGCTATTTCGTCCAGTTGCGTATGCCAAGTTTTATAATATTCGTTATTGGGGTCTTTATATAAATCTTCCAAATTCACGTTGTCACTGTAGTTGGTCGTAAAATCAGACGGCCACGGGTTTTTGGGCATCCAACTAATGCTGACTAAACCATTTTTATTCCAGTGAGTTTGCAGCGTCAGGTTGGCTTTTTGGCGATTCTCAAAAGAGAAGTTTTCGGTGGCCCCATATTCCACTGATAAAACCGCGGGTGTAACGGAATTGATAGTGAAACTGTTCATCAGCGATGTGAAAGTATCCTCAGTGACATAGTTACCCACAGTGCCCAAATGCTGGCCGGCCATTACGCGATTAAATTGTGATTTATTCTCGCAGGAAAAGGTGGCAATTAGGCGCAGCACTTTTTTGGCTCGCTCATCAGCGCTGCCATCTGCCGGCCCGGGATTACAGGGTGGAGTAGCCGTGCTGTTGGTGGTGTTGTCGTAATAAAGTTGGTTGTAGCCGGCTTTACAGCTAACCAGCGTGGTTGCGGCCAGGGTGATGAGCAGCAATGTTTTGCAGTTGCGCATGCGGAAATCCTTAGAACTGGGTGAGAAGAAATTAACAATTAGGTGTGCGAAACATGTGTGTCGAAATTTACGAATTAGCGGGAAATACTTGATAGAAGCCGTTTTCACAGCGCACCGTGAGTTCGGTGCTGAACAATTCACACAGTGTTTTGGCTTGTAGGCAATCTTGTTTTGCGCCGTCCATTGCTATTCGCCCTTGATTGAGCATGATACAGCGGCTTATTTCCGGAATAATCTCACCAATATGGTGGGTTACTAATAAAATGCTGGTGCCTGTCTGGGCGAGTTGGCGCAGCGTGGCTAAGAACTGGTGGGCAGCTTTTAGATCCATGCCATTCGTCGGTTCGTCCAAGATTAGCACTTTGGGTTGATGCACGAGGGCTCGCGCTAACAAAAGGCGGCGCTGCTGACCGGTGGACAGCCGCTGATAATAATTATCCTGCAGGTCACCAATGCCTAAATTTTCCATAAGTGCCTGGGCACTTGCCCGCTGCGCTGCGCTGGGCGTCTGATGCCCATGCACGCCAATGCTGCCGAAAAAACCGGATATCACAACATCAAGGCCTTTAATGTGGCCGTCGTAGTGGTTTTGCAGGTCGTGAGATACCAGCCCGATTTGGCGGCGTAGCTCCCAAATTAATACCCGCTCGCTGCCGTAAATTTTCACCCAGGCATCGGGCTTGGCCACCGGGTAAATGTCGCGGGTTAGCAGCTTGAGCAGCGTGCTTTTACCTGCACCATTGGGGCCAAGAATTACCGTGTGTTCCCCCGTGTAAAGCTGCAAATTCAGGTTGCTGAAGACTTTGTGTAAGCCTTGAAAGACGTCCGCGTTGCGAATGTCGAGATAGGTGCTGTTACCCATAAATTTAAAAACTCAGAATTTTTGGTGCCAGAAGGGTTGGCCGATAGTGGGGGTGCTGGGGCTGGCGGTTTGGCGCTGCACCATGAGGCCAGCCGTGTAGGCTTCGCGCCCGGCATGAATGGCGGCGGCAAATGCGGCTGCCATGTGTGCGGGTTGGGCGGCTTTGGCAACCGCGGTATTGAGCAGCACGCCGTCAAAACCCATTTCCATGGCTTCGCAGGCTTGTGAGGGCGCACCTAAACCCGCGTCCACGATGAGTGGGACTTGGGGTAAGCGTTCTCGTAGGCAGCGCAGATTGTATTTATTCATGAGGCCCAGACCTGTGCCGATGGGTGACCCCCAAGGCATAAGGACTTCGCAGCCGGCATCCAGTAATTTTTGGCAGAGCACTAAATCGTCGGTACAGTAGGGCAGCACTTTGAAGCCGCGTTTGGTCAGTTCAGTGGCGGCCTCGACTAAGCCAAACGGGCAGGGCTGGAGATTGTAATCGTCGCCAATAACTTCGAGTTTGAGCCAGTCGGTGGCAAAAATTTCCCGCGACATTTCCGCTAAGGTGATGGCTTCACGGGCGCTTTTACAGCCGGCGGTGTTTGGCAAAAGCCGTTTGCCTGTCCCGGCGATAGCTTGCCAAATCCGTGCGCCGTCTTGGTCTTTTGGGTTTTGGCGGCGCAGGCCTAAGGTGACTATGTCACATTGGCTGGAGGCAATTGCCTCCAGCATCAGCTGCGGCGATGCGTAAAGTGCCGTGCCCAATAAAAAGCGGCTGTTAAAGGTTTCGCCGTAGAGGCTAAAAGCTGATTGCATACTCAACCTCCACCCACTGGGCTGACAATGTCTAGCTGATCGCCAGCCCGCAAGGGGTGCTGAGCATATCGGCTTTTGGGAATGAATTCGCCGTTGATGGCTACCGCAAATTGGCTATCGGCTTGGGCGTAAGACGCTAAAAACTCGCCTAGGCTGGCATCGGCGGCAATAGGGTGCGGTTGATTGTTTACGCTAATTGTTATCATCAGGGGTTGGGCAGCTAGTGAAATGGGTAAGGGCTTCTTCGATCATGCAAGGCGCCAATAAAAAGCCATGGCGATACAGGCCATTAATGCTCAGTATGCCTTGACCGCGACTATTGATGGTAGCGTCTATTTGCGGAAGGTTGTCCCAGAAGGCTGGGCGCAAATTGGCGTCCAGCTCCAAAATTCGCGCCTCGGCAAACGCGGGGTTCAGCGTGTAGAGGGCGCTGCCCAATTCCAGCATGGAGCGCAGGCTCATTGGCGACCGGTCTTCGCTTTCAATTTCGGTGGCGCCGATAATAAAACGGTGCTGCGGTTTGGGCACAATATAAAGCTTATAGCGCGGGTGCATTAAGCGAATCGGACGATTGAGTCGCACCTCGGAGGTTTCCACCCAGAGCACTTCACCGCGTACGCCGCGCAAATTTTCTTGGCTGGGTTTGGCGCCGAAACCACGGCAATCCACCAACCAATCGAATTTGCTGAGGTCGAGCTTGCTACAGTAAGGCTTCGGCTGGAATTCTATGGCGGCCTGCTCTAAACAGCGGGCACCCAGCTTTTGGGCGGCTGCCAGCAAATTGGTTAACAGCTGGCGATTGTCTAGATGACCTTCATCCGGCAGATATAAACCCTGCGTAAACTGTGCTGACAGGTCGGGTTCGAGCTGCGCAATTTCGCGACGGTCCAGCCAGCGTGCTGTGTTGTCTGTGCCCAGTTGAGCGCTGAGGTCTTGGTAAAACTGCAGTAACTCGCTGGCATCTTGCGGGTGGGCGACCAGAATGCTGCCTTGGGCGGCATAGACCACGGGGGGCTGCTGCAAAAGGTTCAGTGCCTCCAGCCACTGCGGCCAAAGCTTGAGGGAGGCCATGCCCATGTCGTAAATCTTGCGCTCCGATACCACCACTTCCGAGAGAGGCGAAATCATCGCCGCCGCGGTATGCGCTGCGCTGGTTGAGCGCGCAAAACTGTCGCGCTCGCAGAGTGTGACGCGATGGCCGGCTAAACTCAGCCGCCAAGCGAGCAGACGCCCCACCAGGCCGGCACCGGCGATAGCAATGGATAAACAAGGTGGCGCGTGCATGGCGTCTCGGTGTTGGGGGTGGGCGTGAAAACCAAGCAGTCTAAAGTGCACTGAACGGCACCGCAAACGCCTCGCTAGCTCAACGCCCGCCCAGCACAGGTTTCTAGGTTCAACCTTACAGGTCGCTGGCCCCTAGGGTATACTCCCAATCTTTTGCAGTGCGCTAATCCATGTTTTTTGTCCATGTCTGATTTCGAATTTATTAATGGTTATGCGGCCCCTGGGCCTGCGCATCGCGGCTGCGTGGCAACCTTGGGCTCGTTCGACGGCATGCACCTAGGCCATCAAGCGATTTTGCAGCGGTTAGTAGCCAAGGGGCAGGCTTTAAACCTGCCGGTAACCGTGATCTTGTTTGAGCCTCAGCCCGCCGAATTTTTTAACCCACAGCAGGCCCCTGCGCGTTTGATGCGCTTGCGTGAAAAAGTGGAAGCACTGCAACGTATTGGCGTCAATCGTGTGCTGTGTTTGCGTTTTAATGCCGCACTGTGCCGCTGGTCAGCCGCTGAATTTGTGCAGCAAATCTTGGTCGATCGCTTGGGTGTGAAACATCTAGAAGTTGGCGATGATTTCCGTTTTGGCCGAGGGAGAGAAGGCGATTTTAATTTTTTGACTCAGGCGGCAGGGCAGTGGGGTTTTAGTCTGGCCAATAGCGACACCTTTTGTGCCAGCGCCGAGCGGGTTAGCAGTACGCGCATTCGCAATTTGTTGGCGCAGGACAATTTACTTGAAGCGGCCGCCTTACTGGGGCGCCCCTATACCATGATGGGGCGCGTTATGTATGGGCGGCAATTGGCTCGCACCCTAGGCGCACCTACGGCGAATATTGCTATCGGGCGTTATCGCAGCCCCTTATTGGGGGTGTTTGCAGTGCGGGTGTGGGGCGCATTCGGCGAGTGCCATGCGGTGGCTAACCTCGGTGTAAAACCCACGGTTACGGCGGGTCATATCTCGCGAGTAAAACCCTTATTGGAAGTGCACCTTCTCGACTTTAGCCAGAATTTATACGGCCAGTGTGTGCGGGTGGAATTTTGTTGCAAACTGCGCGGCGAGCAAAAATTTGCGTCACTAGATGCATTAAAAGCGCAAATTGCGCTGGATATCCAAAACGCACGAGACCATTTTCAAAACCTTAATAAGGCTTAAAAGCCATTAAATCCATAGGCGTAAGAACCACACCATGACTGACTACAAGGCCACCTTGAATTTACCCGCCACCAGTTTTGCCATGAAGGCCAATTTGGCGCAGCGCGAACCGGAAATGCTGAAACGTTGGCAGCAAGACAATTTGTACGCGCGCATTCGCGCGGCGCGCGCTGGCCGGCCGCAATTCATTTTGCACGATGGCCCGCCATACGCAAATGGCGATATTCACATTGGTCACGCCGTTAATAAAATTCTTAAAGATATTATTATTAAATCCAAAACACTCTCGGGTTTTGATGCCCCCTATGTGCCCGGCTGGGATTGTCATGGCCTACCCATTGAGCACAACGTGGAGAAAAAAATAGGCAAAGCCGGCGTTAAAGTCGAATTTTCGCGGTTTCGTCAAGAATGCCGCGACTACGCAGCTAAACAAGTGGCCGGGCAAAAAGCCGATTTTATCCGTTTGGGTGTATTAGGCGAGTGGGAAACTCCCTACCTGACCATGGATTTTAAAACCGAGGCCGATACCGTGCGGGCGTTGGGGAAAATTATCGCCAACGGCCATTTGCATCGTGGCTTTAAGCCAGTTTACTGGAGCGTTGTAGGCGGTTCGGCACTGGCTGAAGCGGAAGTGGAATATCAGGAAAAAACGTCGTTTTCCATTGATGTGCGTTTTGCCGTGGTCTCGCCGGATGCCCTTACCGAAAAAATTGGCGCAGTGCCCGGACAGGGGCCAATTTCCGTGGTCATCTGGACCACCACACCTTGGACTTTGCCCGCCAATCAGGCGGTGAGTGTTAACCCCGAGCTGGACTATGTGGTCATTCAGGCCGGTGCAGAGCGATTAATTATTGCAGAAGCCCTGCTAGAAAGTTTTGCCAAGCGCGGCGGCCTAGTGGGTTTTGAGGTGATCGCTCGCAGCAAAGGCGCGGCCTTGGAATTCTTGCAACTGCAACACCCTTTTTACGACAGGCAAGTGCCCGTTATCCTAGGCGATCATGTCACCACCGATGCGGGTACGGGCGCAGTACATACGGCGCCTGACCATGGCGCGGATGACTTTGTGGTGGGCCAAAAATATGAAATTGGCACGCTCAATTATGTGGACGAAAATGGCAATTACCGTCCCAACGTGGAGTTGTTCGCGGGTGACCACGTTTATAAAGTCGATGAAAAAATAATTGCCTTGCTGGAAACCCAAAACGCCCTGTTTTTTCAAACGAAAATCACCCACAGCTTCCCGCATTGCTGGCGTACCAAAACGCCGTTAATTTTCCGCGCAACGCCGCAGTGGTTTATCAGCATGAGTAAAAATGCGCTGCTGGATCGTGTGAAAGCGGCTGTGGATACTGTGCAGTGGTTCCCCAGCTGGGGCGAGTCGCGCATGCGTGGCACCTTGGAATCTAGCCCTGATTGGTGTATTTCTCGTCAGCGCACCTGGGGTGTACCAATTACCTTATTTGTGCATAAACAAACTCAAGAATTACACTCGGATACACAAGCGTTAATTGAACGCGTTGCGCAGTTAATTGAAGCGAAAGGTATGGATGCGTGGTTCGATGTAGAACCGCAAATGCTACTCGGTGATGACGCACAAGATTATCAAAAAGTTACGGATACCTTGGACGTGTGGTTTGACTCCGGCGTTACCCACTTTTCGGTTTTGGAGCAACGCGCTAATTTGCGCTATCCGGCTGACCTGTATTTAGAAGGGTCGGATCAGCACCGAGGTTGGTTCCAGTCCTCGTTAAAATCGGCGGTGGCCATGCACGGCAGCGCACCCTACAAACAAGTGTTAACCCATGGTTTTGCGGTGGATGAAAAAGGTTTAAAAATGTCCAAGTCATTGGGCAATGTTATCCCGCCGCAAAAAGTTATGAACGATTTAGGTGCTGACGTTTTGCGCTTATGGGTTGCGGCTACCGATTTCAGTTCCGACATGAGTGTGTCGGATACCATTTTGACGCGCACGGCGGATTCTTACCGTCGCATTCGCAACACCGTACGTTATTTGTTGGCGAATTTAGATGATTTTATTCCGGAGCAAAATCTCATTGCGGCGGACAATTTGGTGGCCATTGATCTCTGGGCTCTGGAACGCACCGCTGCACTACAAAACGAAATTATCGCGCATTACAATAATTACGACCTGCACCTTATCTACCAAAAACTGCATAATTTTTGCGTGGTGGATTTGGGCGGTTTTTATTTGGATATCACCAAAGACCGCGTATACACCACCGCCAAAAACAGTGCGGCACGTCGCTCGGCGCAAACCGCGCAGTACCATATTGCACAGGCGTTGGTACGTTGGATAGCGCCGATTTTATCGTTCACAGCCGATGAAATTTGGCAGGCCATTCCAGCGGCGCAGGGTAGTGTGTTTACGGCGGAATGGTACGATTTTCCGCAGGCACAGCAGCCTTCGCCGCTGGGTGATACCTTTTGGCAATTAATGGCCTCGGTAAAAACAGAAGTTAATAAGGCGATTGAGTTTCGGCGCACAGCAGGCGAGGTGGGCAAATCATTGGAAGCGGAAGTTACGCTTTACGCCGCCGCACCATTACACGCGCAATTGACCTTGTTGCAGGACGAATTGCGGTTTGTACTAATGACATCTAAAGCGCAGGTAATGCCGTTAGAGCTTGCTGAAAACGCTGTGGAAACGGGTTTGGAGGGATTGCGTATTGCCGTGGTGCGCACCAGCATGCACAAATGTGTGCGCTGCTGGCATCACGCCGATGATATCGGTACCCATAAACAACATGTTGAGCTCTGTGGCCGCTGTGTAGCTAACGTTGATGGAACTGGGGAGGTGCGGCTTTATGCTTAATTTTAAATGGGCCCTGCGTTGGTATGCCGTAGCCCTAGTGGTAATTGTGTTGGATTTGTGGTCCAAATCCATTATTTCCGCAAATTTTGCACATGAGGGTGATTCGCAATACATAACCTCATTTTTTAGTCTGTCACTGCATTTTAATCATGGTGCGGCATTTAGCTTTTTAAGTGATGCGGGCGGGTGGCAGCGCTGGCTATTTACAGTAATTGCAGGTGGTGTAAGTCTGGGGCTCGGCTATTGGCTAGCAAAATTGGATAAATCTCGCTGGATAGAGGCCTTGGCCCTCAGCATGGTTTTAGGCGGCGCATTGGGTAATCTATACGACCGCATAACCCTAGGTTACGTGGTGGATTTTTTGTTATTTCACTGGAAAGCTAATTATTTTCCCGCGTTTAATTTGGCGGATGCAGCCATTTGTGGTGGCGCGGGTTTGTTATTGTTGGATGCCATGACATCCAAAAAAGGCCCAGAGGCGAATAAAATTTCTGAGGCTGAGCATAGTGACTAGTGTGGTGATTGGTGAAGGCTCGCAGGTGACACTGCATTTTGCGCTGCGTTTAACTACTGGCGAGCTTATCGACTCCAACTTTGATGGGGCTCCCGCTACTTTTATGGTTGGGGATGGCAATTTATTGCCCGCCTTCGAGCGCGCACTATTTGGTTTGAGTGCGGGGCAGCAAAAAACCATGACCATAGCCGCTGAGCAGGGCTTTGGGCAGCGTAACCCCAATAATATTCAGCACTTCAAACGCGGCCAGTTTGCGAGCGATATGCCGTTGGAGGTAGGGCTTATGGTCTCTTTCGCTGATGCGCAGAATATGGAATTACCCGGCGTGGTTAAATCCATAGCGGGTGACGCCGTGACCATCGATTTTAATCATCCGCTTGCCGGTTGTAGCATCGAGTTTGAGGTGCATATTCTTACTGTAATACCGGCTGCCACACATTAACCCTTGCGCTAGACCTGACTTATGCAAATTAAATTAGCGAATCCGCGTGGCTTTTGTGCCGGAGTGGACCGCGCCATTGATATCGTGAATCGCGCCTTGGATGTATTTGGCGCCCCCATTTATGTGCGCCATGAGGTAGTCCACAATAAATTTGTGGTGGAATCTTTGCGTGAGCGCGGCGCTATTTTTGTTGATGAGCTGGACGCAGTGCCGGACGACGTGATTGTTATTTTCAGTGCACATGGCGTGTCGCAAGCTGTGCGTCAAGAAGCCGAAACTCGGGGTTTACGCATTTTTGACGCCACCTGCCCACTGGTCACCAAGGTGCATTTGGAGGTGAGTAGTTACAGCCGTGAAGGTTGGGAATGTATTTTAATCGGTCACGCTGGGCACCCTGAAGTGGAAGGCACCATGGGTCAATACATGGCGGCAGAGCGCGGCGCCATTTATCTCGTGGAAAACGAAGTGGATGTTGCCAAATTGCAGGTGAATAACCCCAATAAGCTTGCCTACGTCACGCAAACAACACTTTCTGTGGATGATACCGCGCGGGTTATTGATTCCTTGCGCGCTAAATTCCCTAATATCGAAGGCCCTCGAAAGGACGACATTTGCTACGCCACCCAAAACCGTCAAGACGCCGTAAAGCAGTTGGCGCTGGAGTCGGACGTGGTTTTGGTAGTTGGCTCCCCCAACAGCTCTAATTCCAATCGTTTGCGCGAACTGGCGGAGCGCTGTGGTTCTGCGGCCTATTTAATTGATGGACCGGAGGATTTAAACCCTGCGTGGTTTAACCAAGTGAAATGCGTGGGAATTACCGCGGGCGCTTCCGCCCCCGAGCTGTTAGTGCAAAGTGTTATTGTCGGCTTGCAGGCGCTGGGCGCCCAGTTACCCGAGGAGTTGGCAGGCAGGTCCGAGAGCGTCAGCTTTTCACTACCCAAAGAGCTGCGTTAGCCCTACCTAAGCAAATGCTGCGGCGCGTATATACCCAAAATCGTCTTTTTTGAAAGACATCTGCACCATTTGTCACAAGCGCCTACCGTTGGTCAAAAGCCCCATGACAGGTTGGGCGTGGTTGCTCTAGTGTGCAGCTAGGAGGGTTCTAATAGTTTGTGCCCTCAAACCTTTTTCCTGTGCCAGTCCACTCGAGACCAGCGGATGAATAAATTTAGCAAAAAAACATATGGCTTCACCCTCGTTGAGCTGATGGTGACCATCGCTATAGCCGCCATTTTAATGATGGTCGCTGTTCCCTCGTATACCGATTTTATTAAGCGCAACACGGTGGAAAGCCTGCAAAGCCGTTTATCGGCGGCGGTAGTTACCGCACGCACCGAGGCGGCCTCGCGCAATGTTACCACCACGCTGTGCGCCAGTAACAATGGTACTTCCTGCACTGGAGCCACCACTTGGAGCGGCGGCTGGATTGTGTTTGCCGACGTCAATGCAGACCAAACGGTAACTGCGGCTGTTGATACTGTAATTCTGGTGTATCTGCAGCCCAGTGCTGACTACCCAGTGATGTTTAGAAATGACGCCGCAGCAGCAGTGGCGGGTATTAGTTTTGCCAACCTAGGTTTCACAAGAGGCAGTGTGCGTGCGTTTGCCACGCTCTGTGAGCCTAAAAAGGACGTCAAATATGCACGTGGCTTGACGATCGAGCGTTCTGGGCGAGTCATGAAATCATCAGACAGTGCTGATACGGGCACTACTCACGATATTGTTTTTGATACCGGTACAGCAGTTGCCCCAACTCCTGTAGATATTACTTGTCCTTAGGTTTTTTTTGGATACCCTTATGAAAACACATACCACTTCATCGCATCATCAACAGGGTTCTTCACTCCTTGAAGTAATGATCTCGCTTTTCGTGTTAGCCATAGGTTTGCTGGGCGCACTAGCCATGCAAACCCAATCCATGCAGCACAATCAATCATCCTATGCATTTTTACAGGCGGTTTATTTGGCGTCAGATGTTGTGGAACGTATACGCGCCAATCCTGCCGGCAACTATACCTTAGCTAAAACAGCCCTTGCAGGGCAAGCGCAAGCAACCTGCTACAGCAGTTGCACTGTTGCGCAGCTACAAAACAAGGATCTTTATGAGTTATCGCTAGGGGTCAACAGTTTGCCTCAGGGCAGGCTGGCGGTTAGTCAGGCAGCAAATGTATACACCATAAGCGTGTTTTTTGACGACACGAAGAATAAAGCGGAGTTTAAAAACGGCGCGGGCAGCAGCGAGCAAACCTATACGATGCAAGTAAGGATCTGACCGTATGAAATATAACCTCTCACGTGGTAGGCGGGCTAGTGGCTTTTCGTTAATTGAATTAATGGTTAGCGTACTGATAGGCCTTATCGTTTTGGCGGGCGTGGCGCAGGTGGTTTTAAACAGCAAACGCGCCTACCTAGACAATCAGGACGTCTCCTACGTGCAAGACAACGCCCGTTTTGTTATGGATATTCTAAGTCGGGATATACGTTTAGCGGGGTACAAGGGTTGCGCAACCGAAGGCGCCGCGGTTACCAGCGCGATAAAACAGGACGTGCTACCCAATGTGCTCGGGGTTGCGGGTGCCGCCGGCTTTTTGCCGCTTACGGGTTACGAGAGTGCCGGCATTAACGAATTTACCGGCATCGCCGCCAACACAGACAGCCTCATGATTCGGCGCGGCGATATCCTGAACGATGTTGCATTGTTGACAGGCGACCCATCAAGCAACAAGTTCACCTTTGCCAACAGCGCTGCTACCAGTAATTTCAAAGCAAGGCTGCCTATGATGATCGTGGATGCTAAGTGTCAACATGTGGGTATTTTTACTGCAACCGCAGCCAGTGCCACCAGTGTTAATCATGCAAATTCGGGTGACAATTGCACCAGCGATCTAAAAAGCGGCAAAAATTGCGCAGCGGATTTTACGGCAGGCAGTAAATATTTCGCCGCGGGCTCGCGCGTAATGCCTTATGTGGCGGCAGGCTATTTTATTGGCGCATCTACAGTCAGCCCCGGCATGCCAGCACTTAAGCGCTTAGCTGTGAGAACGAATGCGGCAAATAACTTAGAGGCCTACACCGAAGAAATTGCACAGGGCGTAAGCGATATGCAAATAAAATATGGTGTGGTAACGGGGCAGGGCGCAGCCGCAACCTTTGTCTACAACGACGCGGCTGCAGTCGCCGATTGGAATAATGTTGTTGCTGTTCAACTCTCGCTGACCTTTCGCTCCGTGGGCACCTGGAAGCAGAATAATGGCGCCTTGATGACTAAAACCATGAATTCAACCATTCAAATTCGCAACAGGATTTAGCCATGAAACCCTACCGCGCGCATAAAAATTCCGGTGCCGCTTTGGTGGTAAGCCTAATTATTTTGCTTGTGCTTACCCTGTTGGGCGTAGCCGGAATAGGTGGTGCAACCTTAGAAATGAAGTTAACCGCCGCCACCAAGGAGCGAGCCCTCGCATTTGAAGCCGCCGAGGCCATTCTGAGGTCCGTGGAGCAAAGATACGTAGCAACTCCACCGACCTTATCGCAATTTTTTGCTAATGCTAGCTGTTCAGGCAAGGACTGCGATAAGTGCAGCCAAGGAATTTGTTTTAAGGGCAAATTCGACGGCAGTGACCCTGAGGCGTGTGCGGTCCTTGATTCGACATTCTCCGCCTATAGCGATTTCTTGAGTGATCCCACCCACTGGAAGACGGTCGGCAACTACGCCACCGAAGAGCATACGTATTACGACACAACGAAGGAGGATGTGAAGTACTTTGTAGAGTTTTTGTGTTTTGCTCCCAAGGCTGGAGGGGTTGAAGTCGCGACCCCCACGAATACGCTAGAACTTAATAATAATCTAGCCATGGTGCTGCGTATTACTGCACAGGCCACAGGGCCTTCAGGGCGGTCGGTGGTGAACCTACAGTCAGTAATAAAAGCCCCCAAACTTTAACTAACCTGAGCGAAATTTATGGCAGCGGATAATAGAGCAACACATCAGATTCTATTGAATCGGAATTTGCGCAGCTTGGGTATGCTTTGTTTGCTTTTGGCTGCTGCAAAAGCTGCAATAGCGGCGGAGCCAACGCAACTTCCTATGGGGACGGCAACCCCGCAGCCGGCACCCATGGTCATGCTCGCGATGTCGCGTGACCACCAGCTGTTTTTTAAAGCCTACAGCGATTACGACGATATATTTCCATCCAAACCGGGTGTTGAAACCACCTACGTGGATAGTACCGCTGCTGATGAAGAATATGCAGGCTATTTCGACCCGAAACGTTGCTACATTTACATTGGCAACGCTGCCGATGGTTACTTCCAGCCCGTTCGCATGCGTAACGACGCTAATGGTCACAAATGTAACACTAGTGCTACGGCCCAAGCAGACAAAGCTTGGAGCGGTAACTTCCTTAACTGGGCCAGCATGACCCGTGGCGATATTGTGCGTTTTGTGCTTTACGGTGGTTCGCGCAGTTTGGATACCGCAGCAACGGCCAATGCGGTTTCTAACACCATTTTACAGCGGGCTTACCTACCCAACGACGCCCATAGCTTCGCTAAGTATTATGGCGGCGATCTCAGCGCTTATACGCCCTATAGCTATGCTGATGGGATGACTATTTGTAACACTTCAATTGCCAAGGCCGGCGAAGTCGCGACCTTGTCGCAAAACGCGACATCTCTGCCATACATTCGGGTAGCCCAAGGCAACGCTGGTTTATGGGCCGCCAACGAGCGGTTTCAATGTTTGAAGGATGCGGATAATCAGAATGGTAGCAGCACCGAGATAGAGCGCTTAAACACAGATGATGGCGCCTATCGATTCAGCTACCCCTATGGTCAGGCGGGTTTCCCTAATGTTGAGCCAAATAATGGTTATGGCAACAATCCGGGCTGGAAGTTTTACGACGCTAATAATGCCGCTAATGGAGCAAACCGATCTTGGGTAACCTCGCAGGTCGAGGGTGTTAACGGCGGCCTAATTGATGGCACCTACAAGCGGCGCAGCCCAACTAGCGTTGTTGATATGCAGGCCCGTGTACAAACTTGCGTGCTGCTGGACGGTAGCTATGAAGCTATTTGCAAGGAATATGTGAACGGTAGCCTTATCTCCCGCAAGCCTACGGGCTTATTGCATGACTACGGCGCCAATAGTGATGCCGCGAAAACCATGAATTTCGGGCTAATAACTGGCAGTTACGCCAAAAAAATTAAAGGTGGCGTATTGCGTAAGCACATTGTTTCTTTCGCCAATGAATTTAGTGCAACTACGGGTGTGTTTACGGCTCCGGCCACAGGCGGTATTGTGAGCACGCTTGACGCCTTGCGGCCCACCGGTTGGGCGAAGCGCCGCGACGGCAATAACCATGGCAACTGGGGTAGCTACGTCGGAGACTGTACTGGGAATCTGTTGGATAGAAAATTAACCGCCATGAATGATGCCGAATGCTCTAGCTGGGGCAACCCATTTGCAGAAATTTTGGCGGAAAGTTACCGCTATTTTACGGGTGCCACCAGCGGGACCGCAGCCTTTGCGGCAAATGACACCACAATATTTACTACTGGCGATGCAGCAGCTGCTTTGACAGCGCGAGATTGGACAGGTAACCCACTAGCCCCCGTGGGCGGCGCTACGCCGGCTAAGTCGCTACTTGCCTGCACCAAATTTGATGTGTTGGCATTTAACGCCAGTACTATTTCGTATGATGGTGATAACTTGAATGGGGTTGTTGCAAATGGTGTTACTGACGCAGTTGTTAACGCCTACACCAACACGGTTGGCGTCCAAGAAGGCTTTTCAGCGCCCAACAAAAAATATTTTATTGGTAATAATGGAACAGATACCAACGAAGCCTGCTCACTGAAATCGATTGGAAATTTATCGGCTGTTCAGGGGCTTTGTCCGGGCGGCCCACAGTGGGGTGGTACCTACAAAATGGCTGGGCTTGCGTATTACGCGTATACCAACGATATCAATACCGGAGCGGGTTTTGATGGTGAACAGACTGTAAAAACCCTCGGCTTGAACTTGGAGCCATCGATCCCCGAAATTACGGTTCCCGGCACATCCGTTAACATTGTTCCCGCCTGTATCAACCAAAACCGCGGTAATGCTAGCTGCGCACTGGTAGATTTTAAGGTGGTTTCTCAGAGCGGGTCTGGCACGGGTGCTAAGGGTAAATACTTAGTGGTGTGGGAAGACGCCGCCCATGGCGGCGACTACGATCAGGATATTGCGGGCACCATCGACTACGAAGTAAGCAGCGGCACGCAAATAAAAATTACTACCAAAATTTTTGCCTCCTCGGCTTATGCCACCACCCTGTATTTTAAGTATTCGGTAGCGGGGGTTGCGGCTTCAGGCAATGGTTCGCCAGGCGAAGGCCTGCTGCCGAACGCCAATGCGTCTATGGTGAACGGAAATGGCCAATGTGATGCCTCGTCCACCGGCGGCAACTGTGTAAAAACAACTACCTTCAACCTCGCGGCAACAGGGGCGACCGATCTTAAGTCGCCGCTGTATTATGCCGCTAAATGGGGCGGTTACGAGTACGACGACGTCAGGCCGCTGTACCCACCCGACCTCAATAAGGAACCCGCGAATCATGTGAACGTTAAGTCAGCATCGTTGTTGCGCACAGCCTTGGATAAGTTGTTGGGGGGCGAGGCCCCGCAGCCTCCAATCACTGGGCGCCTTGGGTTTAATCCATCGGCAGACGGCGCTGGCTTATTGGTGCAGTCGGCTGTGCTTTCGAAGGTAGAGTCCACTAGCAACGCTGACGGCACTGGCACCGAAAGTGAGGTGAAATGGGTTGGCGAGCTTAATGGCCTT
>CAMCXE010000048.1 GCA_945882995.1 Thalassocella blandensis
CATAGGCAGTTTTCTTTTCATAATGCGGCTGCTGCGAGGTAATCACGCCAACAGTTAAACCGAGGCCCTCATAAAGCGGACGCATCCACTCCGCATCACGGCGGGCCAGGTAATCGTTTACCGTCACCACATGGGCCCCACGGCCAGACACCGCATGCAAATAAATTGCGAGGGTCGCCATCAAGGTTTTACCTTCACCGGTACGCATCTCGGCAATACGCCCCTCATGAAGCGTAATGCCACCAATCAGCTGCACATCAAAGTGTCGCATACCCATAATGCGCAGACTGGCTTCGCGACAGACCGCAAAAGCCTCTGGCAGGAGCGCGTCTAGGCTGGTGCCCTGCTCAAATTTCTGACGAAACTCAGCGGATTTCGCCTTGAGCTGCTCGTCGCTAAGGGGCTTGACTGCAGCCTCCAGCTGATTGATTTGCAGTACGAGCTTGCCCATGCGCTTGAGCTCACGGTCGTTTTTAGTACCAATAATGTTGCGTAAAAGTTTACCAATCATAAATATTGCCAGTTGACCGCTCATGGAATACAGGGGCGGCATCTTAAAGGAGAAGTGAATGAGAAGAAACGGCTGCCAAGCAGCCCAAGCGATGTGGGCCCGCTTAGGGAACCCTAGTACGAATATAGGAAGCGGGGTCGATCACGCGACCATTTTTGTAAACTTCAAACTGCTCATGGGTGCCCGTGGAGCGGCCGGTAGTCCCTATAAGAGCGATCAACTGCCCTTTTTTCACAGACTCGCCCACTTGCGCTAGGCTTTCTTGGCGATGGCCATAACGAGTTTTAAACCCACTAGCATGGCTTATCTCCACAAGATTGCCATAGCCCGCCTGTTCACCAAACGAAGTTACCGCCCCTGCAGCGATAGCCAGGATATCAGACCCTACCTCGCCGGAAAAATCCACGCATTCATAATCCGTAACCTTCCCGGCAAATGGGTCAGAGCTGCGCCCAAAGCCGTATGATATCGCACCTGAGGTTACAGGTTCGCCCTTAACTTGGGTATCGCTGGCCAATTTCACACTAGCGATTTGGGCGCTCAACAATCCTAATTGCCGCTCCCGCGTGTCAATTTGTTGAGCCAGTCGATCGAGCACGTCAGTAAGATTGGGGGCAGCGTAGGGCAGCTCGCCATTGGTGGGTTCGGGTCCATCTTGCACTGGCCACTGAGTAAAACCAAACTCCCATTGACTCAACTTAGCGCTGTTTGATAATCGCGCCCCCAGCGCATCGAGCCGCACTATACGCGCTTGCAACTCGGCAACCCGCGGCCCCAGCGCGTTGATAGTAGTTTCTACCTCTAATCGCCCCTCGAGAACCTGCTTCTGCTGCTCAACCAAGGCGTTGGCCCACTCCAATCGCATCTGCGCAGGAAGACTAGTCTGAGTTGCGAAAAAATGGAGGTAAATTAAAGAGGCAAGCCCACAGGGCAACCCCAAGAAACACAGCGCCAGAAAGACGCGAGCCCAAACGCTCAAGACTATGGAATGGCTGCGTCCAGATCCCTGATTGACCAAAATTAGCTTCACGACTGAGGAGCACCTGCGCTGAGAGGAGGCAACCACGCTGGCTGAGTCAATAACACAGCCAAACAACGTAGCCCGCAACAATAGACTTGCCCGACTTCATTCTTAAATCGGAGCTGTCGACATAAAATAACGCGGCGAATATGGCACACTGACGCTGACGGATTCAATAGCCGAGCACTAACACAGGCATAAAAAAAGCCCGAGAGCTTCGGGCTTTTCAAACATCGTACTCACGCGGACTAGCGCTACTAGGCCCAAAGGACGCAAACGCTCATGCGGCAATCAGTGGTTTAACATAGGAAATGGGTGACTCTTGACTGCCCTCAAACGTCACATACTCCCAAGCATCAGGGCAGCGCAGTAACTCGCGTAATATGCGATTATTCAAGCCGTGGCCCGATTTAAAAGCTTGGTATTCACCCAAAATGCTGAAGCCGAGCATATACAAATCACCCACCGCATCCAGCACCTTATGCTTTACAAACTCATCTTCGTAGCGCAGTCCGTCTTCATTAACAATCCCTGCGCTATCGATAACAATTGCATTGGCCACACTCCCACCCTTGATCAAGCCTTGAGCCCGCAACTGTTCAATTTCTTGAGCGAAGCCAAAGGTTCGTGCACGAGAGATTTCTTTGGCGAAAGACGCCGTAGAAAAATCAACCGATGCATTCAACGTGTGCTCACGGAATACGGGGTGATCAAACTCAATACCAAAGTTAACCTTGAAGCCGTCAAAGGGCGTGAAACTGGCAAACTTGTCGCCATCACGCACCGTGATTTCGCGGCGAATACGCACAAAAGTTTTAGCCGCTCGTAATTCTTGTATGCCCGCCGCTTCAATCAAAACCACAAAAGGACTTGCGCTGCCGTCCATAATAGGAATTTCATCGGCATTCACTTCAACAATGGCATTATCAATACCCAATCCCGAGAGCGCCGCCATTAGGTGCTCGACGGTGGAAATACGCACGCCGTCTTTTATTAACGTGGTAGAAAGCTTGGTATCGCCCACAAACTCAGCTTTTGCTGGAATGCTGACCACTGGACATAAATCGATTCGGCGAAACACTATGCCATGATTGGCCGGTGCAGGACGCAAGGTTAAACGCACTTGATGTCCCGTGTGCAAACCGATTCCGGAAGTGCGGATTTCGTTTTTAAGGGTGCGCTGTCTGATCATAAATCGGTTTCTCTCGGCGAGCTGTGCAAAACAATACCGCATCAAAACAGAAGGGGCTTGATACGGATGAGATTCTAGATCGTCAAGATGAACCCAACCTGAACTCAGCAATTTCGCGAGATGATTCGGCACCGCCCAAAAACAAAAAAGGCAGGTTACCCCGCCTTTTATAGGAGACTAAAAAGACCCGAATTAATCCACCTGACGGCGCAAAAATGCCGGAATATCCAAATAATCCATATCTTTATCCCGCATATCCAAAGCCTGAGCAACCGATATAGTGTTTTTATTGGCGCGCATTGGCCCTGCCGCTCGATCCACGCCAGCAGCAAAGACGGGTTTGGCCTCCCCCATCATACGACTAGCCTCGGGTGAACGTGCCTGCGTCACCGCAGGAGCTTTAGGCGCTACAGCAATGGCGCCCAAGCCAGTAGCCACAACCGTTACGCGAAGCTCATCCTTCATTTCTGGATCGATAACGGTACCAACCACGACGGTAGCGTCCGGCGAGGCAAACTCTTCGATGGTGTCACCGACCAGCGTAAACTCACCCAAGGACAAATCCATACCCGCGGTAATATTCACCAATATACCGCGTGCGCCCTGCAGGTTAACATCTTCCAACAGCGGGCTACGAATGGCCGCTTCAGCCGCTTCGCGGGCGCGGTTATCACCCTTGGCCGACCCAGTGCCCATCATCGCCATACCCATTTCAGACATGACGGTGCGCACATCGGCGAAGTCCACGTTGATCATGCCTGGGCGGATGATTAAGTCTGCGATGCCCTGCACAGCACCTAACAGCACATCATTGGCCGCCTTAAACGCATCGAGCAAGCTCGTGGTTTTACCCAGCACTGACAGCAACTTTTCGTTAGGGATGATGATAAGAGAATCAACTCGGCCCTGCAGCTGCTTAATACCTTCTTCCGCAATAGCCATGCGCTTGCGGCCTTCGAATGGAAACGGCTTGGTGACCACCGCCACAGTTAAAATGCCCATCTCCCGAGCGACTTCGGCTACCACTGGAGCACCCCCTGTACCAGTGCCCCCCCCCATGCCGGCCGTGATGAACACCCTATCCGCGCCTTGCAGTATTTCGGCGATGCGGTCACGGTCTTCCATAGCCGCCTGGCGGCCAACATCTGGGTTTGCGCCGGCACCCAGACCTTTAGTCATGGTGTTGCCGAGCTGCAAGACCGTTTTGGCATCTATATTCTTTAAAGCTTGTGCATCTGTATTGGCGCAGACGAAATCTACACCCTCAACAGAGTTGGCGATCATGTGTTTCACAGCGTTACCGCCGCCACCGCCTACTCCAACCACTTTGATTACCGCGTTTTGCGGCATGTTATCGACTAATTCAAACATATAAGAGCTCCCCTCTTTCCCCTGAAGCTCGGCATTCTACTAAATTGCAACGCGAGAGTGGATTAAAAATTGCGCGAAAACCAACCTTTTAGCTTATTCCACCCACTTTCTTCTGAGTCGAAATGATGAGCTTTATGGACGCCCTTGTGTTTCATGGCGTACAGCAACAGACCAACCCCAGTGGAATAGATGGGATTGCTGACGATATCCTTCAAACCGCGCACATTTTGCGGCAAACCGAGACGCACTGGCATATTAAAAATTTCTTCGGCTAATTCGATCACCCCTTCCATTTTAGAGGTGCCACCGGTGAGGACGATGCCTGCGGGTATCAAATTTTCAAAGCCGCTACGACGCAATTCGGCTTGTACTAAGGTGAACAATTCGTCATAGCGAGGCTCCACGACCTCCGCCAATGCCTGACGCGACAAGTTGCGGGGTGGTCGATCGCCAACACTGGGCACTTGGATGGTCTCGTCTGGATCCGTGAGGTTGGCTAGCGCGCAGGCATATTTAATTTTAATTTCTTCGGCATATTGCGTAGGTGTGCGCAGCGCCATGGCAATGTCGTTAGTGACCTGGTCGCCCGCGATAGGAATTACGCCAGTGTGACGAATAGCGCCCTCGGTAAATATCGCTATATCGGTGGTGCCGCCACCAATATCCACCATGCACACGCCCAATTCTTTCTCATCTTCGGTGAGCACAGCGTAGCTAGACGCGAGTTGTTCAAGAATGACATCCTCCACATCTAAATTGCAGCGCCGGATACATTTCTCAATATTTTGCGCGGCATTAATAGCGCAAGTAACCAAGTGTACCTTGGCCTCTAGGCGCACGCCCGACATGCCCAGCGGCTCTTTAACGCCATCCTGCTCATCAATTAAATATTCCTGCGGCAAAATGTGTAGGATTTTTTGATCGGCAGGAATGGCAACCGCCTGAGCGGCATCTATGACTCGCTCCAAATCTTGCGGCAGCACCTCTTTGTCTTTGATGGCGACGATGCCATGAGAATTAAGACTGCGAATATGCGAGCCCGCAATGCCTACGTACACGGCGTGAATCTGACAGCCCGCCATCAGCTCGGCCTCTTCAACAGCGCGCTGAATGGATTGCACGGTGGAATCGATGTTTACCACCACGCCTTTTTTAAGGCCAGATGATTTGTGCGACCCCAAACCAATTACGGAGAGATCACCCTCGGCGGAGATTTCACCCACTATTGCGACTATTTTGGATGTACCTATATCCAACCCGACGATCATCTTGCTCCCGTTTGACTGAGCCATGTTTTACTCCGGCGCTTATACGCGCATTTATTCGGCCGATAATTCACTGGTATCTGTTTGTACTTGATTGCTAACTGGCTGACGAACAACGACTTGTGGCGCTACAGCATCCTTCCATGCTACGGCAAAACCATTTTCGTAACGCATGTCAATGCTGCGCATATGCTTCATCTCACGAGCTAATTCACCGCGCAAAATTTTGCTGATGTTTTGCAGTTTCTCAATGGCCTTCTCCCGCCCCAATTTAATAGTGAGCCCGTTATTAAACTCCACCGTCCATGCCATGGTGTTATCCAACGCCAACACCTGCGGTTTTAGGTTGCTAAGCGCCATGATGTTTTTCACTAACAAATACTGCTGCATAACTTCTTTCGCATAGCGCTCGTCGGCAACAAACACTGGCAAACTGCTGAGGGCGGCCACGTTATCAATTTTAATGACCTCACCGCGTAAATTTAAAAAGCCACTGGTGCCCCAGCGCGCTATAGGCTTTTGCTCTTCGATATGCACAAGCAACTTGTCCGGCCAGTTGCGGGAGATCATAACCTTATCTACCCAAGGATTCGCCTCCAAAGCGTTTTTAATCCCCAGCATATCCAATTCCAAAAACGTTTTGGGAAGGCGTGCCGCCACTATGGCTTGCGCATCCACTTGAGAAACGAATTTAAATTCGCTTTCGACGCTCACTCCTGCGATAGGTCGGTTCATAAATTGATCTAAGTAAGCCCGGGGATTCAGCGCTTGGAACCCCACCACCAAGCCCACTAACAAGCCTAGGAGGGCACCCACTTTGAAGGTAATACGCAAAAAACCCCAATTCCATTTGCGCTTCTCACGATGAGTGATGGGAGAAGCGCCGACACGCGCCGTACCTTGGCGCCCACTGGCGCTTGGCGTTGGCCTTTTACGCGATGGGGTCATGTTAGAGGGCCTGGCTGGCGATAGCCAAAACTAAATCATTAAACGACATGCCCGCCGCCCGCGCGGCCATAGGTACAAGACTGTGGTCGGTCATGCCGGGTATGGTGTTCACCTCGAGTAAATAAAAATCGCCCTGTGCGTCTGCCATGACATCGACACGCCCCCAGCCTTCAGCTCCCACCGCGGCGAAAGCCGCTGAGGCCAAGGAGATTAATTCTTGCTCCTTGTCGCCACTCAGCCCGCAGGGACACAAATACTGGGTGTCATTGGCTAAATATTTAGCGTCAAAATTGTAGAACGCTTGGTGAGTTTGCAGTTGGATGGGCGGCAGGGTAGCACCGTTAACAAGTGCAACGGTATATTCGGCGCCGCGAATAAATTGCTCCACCATGACTGCGCGGTCATAGTGCTGCGCATCTTCATAAGCGGCAGCTAATTCGGCGGCACTCCCAACCCGCGCCATGCCAATACTGGAGCCTTCGTGGACGGGTTTAACAATAAGATTGTCGCCCAACTGCTGCACAATAGCGGCCCAATTGCTGGCTTCATTTAACAGGGTGTATTGTGGCGTGGGCAGTTGGCAGCCCAGCCAAACTTGCTTGGTGCGCTGCTTGTCCATGCACAGCGCCGAAGCTAGCACGCCGCTGCCGGTGTAGGGTAAATGCAGAAATTCCAAAAGGGCTTGCACACGGCCATCTTCCCCGCCGGGACCATGCAGCGCGATAAATACGCGATCGCAATTGAGTGTTTGCAATTGGCTTAATGGGTCCGCACCCAAGTCCAGCCCGATGACGTCCACACCTTCCTCGCGCAACGCGTTAATTACGGCGGCGCCGCTTTTTAATGAAATTTCTCGCTCGGCAGAGGTGCCGCCATAAATCACGGCAACACGACCTAGGGCCTTGACTAAAGTGGCCTTTTGGCTGGGGTTTTCAAGTTGCTGGCTGGAAATAACTGCACTACTCATGTTTTAGCCTGTTGCTATGCGCGCCTAACGGGGATTTTATGCTGTAACGGCGAGTCTGGAAACCTCGCATTGCTAACCGACTAACACTACCTAGGTCGCAGCCAGTTTGTGTAATTCACTCACCAAGACCGCCGCCAGCGCTCCCACATTCCCAGCACCCTGTGTGATCACAATATCACCGGGCAGCACAAGATTTCTGAGTAACTCGGGCACCGCATCAATGTGTTCAACAAACACCGGCTCCACGGCACCGCGGCTGCGAATGCTGCGCGCCAGTGCACGGCTGTCCGCGCCGTCTATTTTGTCTTCACCGGCGCTATACACTTCCAGCAGCAGTAATTTGTCGAGGGTGGACAATACCTGTGTGAAATCTTCAAATAAATCTCGGGTGCGTGTGTAACGATGTGGCTGATAGATCATGACCACTCGACGCTGCGGCCAACCGGCACGAATGGCCGCAATTGTGGCGGCTACTTCTCGCGGGTGGTGGCCGTAGTCATCCACCAGCATTACCGGTTCACCCGCGCCCAACACAAATTCGCCGTAAATTTGGAAGCGGCGTCCCACGCCCGAAAACTCGGCTAAACCTTGCGCAATCGCACTAGGCTCAACGCCTTCGTCAATCGCCACTGCCACGGCAGCTAATGCGTTCAATACATTGTGCCGCCCAGGTAAATTAAGCTGAATACTTAAGGGCGCTTGGCTGCCGGCATGGCGAATTTTGAAGGTTTGGCTGCGTCCAGTTTGCACCACATCAAACGCCTGATAATCGCAGTCTGAGTCAAAACCATAGGTAATCACTGACCGCGATACCCGCGGCAGCAGCGCACGGACCACGGGATCATCCCCACACACCACGGCCAAACCGTAAAACGGCAAGTTGTGTAAAAACTCCACGAAGGTTTGCTGCAATTTGGCGAAGCTGCCGCCATAGGTTTCCATATGGTCCGCGTCAATATTGGTAACCACCGCCACCATGGGTTGCAGGTGTAAAAATGACGCATCACTTTCGTCAGCTTCCGCCACCAAATAGCGGCTTTCGCCTAAGCGAGCATTGGTGCCAGCGCTATTGAGCAGCCCACCTATGACAAATGTTGGGTCCAAGCCACCGGCTGCCAGAACCGAGGCAATAAGACTCGTTGTTGTGGTTTTGCCGTGGGTGCCCGCCACGGCGATGCCATGGCGGTAGCGCATGAGTTCGGCGAGCATTTCAGCGCGGCGCACCACTGGAATGCGCTGCTCCTTGGCGGCGGTTTGTTCGGGGTTATCGACGGCAATGGCGGTAGACACCACTACCACGTCAGCCCCTTGAATATTCGCGGCATGATGGCCGATAAATATAGTGGCGCCCATTCCGGCAAGGCGTTCGGCCGCCGCGGAGGTGCGCAAGTCGGAGCCGGAAATGGTATAGCCCTGATTGAGCAAGACCTCGGCAATGCCACACATGCCCGCTCCACCGATACCCACAAAATGGATGCGGCGGATGCGGCGCATTTCAGGTACGCTGTGGATATTCACTTCAGCCATCGGCTAACTCCAAAATGTATTGCACAAACGCCTCTGTGGCATTGGGCCGAGCCACTTTGCGCGCAGCCTCCGCCATGTCTAAAAGACGGCTTCGGTGATGACGAAAATCGCTCAAGGTACGCGCTAGCCAATCGGGTGTCAGGTCTGGCTGCTGACGCATTAACGCACCGCCTGTATTGACCAACCATTGTCCATTAGCGGTTTGGTGGTCGTCGATGGCGTGTGGAAAAGGGACCAAAATAGAGGCGGCACCGGCCGCGCTCAGCTCGGAGACTGTTAAAGCGCCCGCTCGGCACACCACTAAATCCGCCCACCCCAGTGCCGCGGCCATATCGCTAATAAATGGATCAACATTCACGGCTATCTGCAGTTCGCGATAGGCCAGTTCGGTGGTTTGGGCGTGTTGTTTACCCGCTTGATGCCATACCTCCGGGCGTTCATCCAAGGGCATTTTGAACAAAGCCTTGGGCAATACCTGGTTCAAAGCAGAGGCCCCTAAGCTGCCGCCCAACACCAATAACCGCAATGGCTCTCGCAAGGTATTCAGACGCTGCGCCGGCGGCGGCAAATCCGCAATTTCCGAACGCACTGGGTTACCAATGCATATCGCTTTAGGCAATACGTCAGGAAAGGCGGTGAGCACGCGGGAAGCAACACGAGCCAAGAGCCGATTAGTGGTGCCGGCAATGGCATTCTGCTCATGAATTAACAAGTGAATACCCAGCAGTTTAGCGGCAACACCGCCGGGCCCAGTGACGTAGCCGCCAAGCCCAATAACGACATGGGGTTTAAACCCGCGCAATAACCACAGCACCACACCAATGGCGCGCAGCACAACATAGGGTGCGCAGAGCATATTGAGAATACCGCGACCACGCAGGCCACCAATATTCAAGCAATGCAGGCGAAACCCCGCCGCCGGCACTAGGCTCGCCTCAATACCCTTAGCCGTTCCTAGCCATTCCACGCTATGCCCCTGCTCACGCAGCGCCTTGGCCACCGCCAAGGCGGGGAAAACATGGCCGCCAGTTCCCCCAGCCATAATCAAAAATCGCTTAGCGTCGGTCATTGGCGCATTTCTCCATCCATGCGCAACACCAGCGCGGCAAAGGCGCAACACACAATTAAACTACTGCCGCCGGAACTGATAAAAGGCAGTGTTAACCCCTTAGTGGGCAGCAGGCCGGACGCTACGCCCATATTAATAAAGGCCTGCGATGCCAACATAATGCCTATGCCAAACGAGGCAAAACAGACAAATGGCTTGTCGCGTTCGCGAGCTTTAAAACTTACCGCCAAAATTCGCCAAACGAGTGCTACAAACACGCCGATCAACACCACCGCGCCAATCAAACCAAATTCTTCGGCAATGATCGCAAAAATAAAATCGGTGTGTGCCTCGGGCAAAAAAAACAATTTTTGCAGGCTATTACCTAAACCCAGTCCAAACCATTGGCCTCGGCCAAAAGCGATCAGTGACTGGACCAACTGATAACCGCTGGAAAACTGCTCGGCCCAAGGGTCCAGAAATGTGACTAGCCGTTGCCAGCGGTAAGGTGAAGCCACCGCGATTAAGGCCAAACCGCCAATGCCGGATGCCGCCAATAGAATGAAGCGAATGATCGGCACACCCGCCACAAACATCATGGCACCCGCGGTAACACTTAACACCACAGAGCTGCCGAAGTCCGGCTCTAACAGCAATAGAAATACAAAAGCTCCCAAGATACCGATCAATTTAAAAAATGCGCTCCAAGAATACTGAAATTCCTCGGTGCGCCGAGCCAAAAAGCTGGCAAAAAATACCACAAAACAAAATTTGGCCACTTCAGACACTTGAATAGAAAATGCAGATAAACCCAACCAGCGTCGCGCACCATTAACTTTTTTACCGATACCCGGCACCAGCACCAATAACAACAACAGCAAACCAAACAGCAATAACACAATGGCATAGCGATTCCACACACTGCTGGGGATTGAAAACACCACGGCAGCGCCAGCCAGCGACAGCCCCAAAAAAATTAAATGCCGTTTAAAAAAGTACCATCCGTCGCCGTAGGTTTTTGCGGCGAAGTCAATGGAGGCGGAAGCCACCATAACCATGCCAAAGGAAATCAACCCCAAGACAATAATCAATAAGACCCAGTCGATTAGCGGCTTTTCAGGAGCACTGAGTCTGGCGGCAATTTCGGTCACTGCGGTAAGGCCTCTACTGCCGACATGAAAATGTGCCCGCGTTCCTCGTAATTTTTGAACATATCCAAACTGGCACAAGCCGGTGATAACAACACCAAATCCCCCGCCGCTGCCTGCTCGGCCGCCATTGCCACAGCAGCAGGCAGACTCTGGCAATGGACTACGGGTAAATCACCGCGCACCAAATCGCCCAGCTGCTCACCGTCGCGACCGATGGTAATGAGTGCTTTTACAGTCTGTTTTAAGGGCCCGATTAAGGGGGAGAAATCAGCCCCTTTGCCGTCGCCGCCGGCGATCAACACAATGTGTTGCGGGCGACTCGCCATGCCGTTGAGCGCTGCCAAGGTAGCGCCCACATTAGTGGCTTTGGAGTCGTTGTAATAGTCCACTCCACCACGTCTAGCCACAAACTGGCAGCGATGCGGCAGGCCGGTAAATTCACGCAGGGTTTGCAGCATGGCCTCTAAGGGAAGATTTACGGCTTCACCCAGCGCCAAGGCCGCCAACGCGTTCGCACAGTTGTGAAGACCGCGAATTTTTAATTCCTGAATATTCAACAAACACTTGAGCCCCTTCGCTAGGAACACCTGCCCATCTTCACGGCGCAAACCAAAATCTTTCAGGTCAGGCGTTTGCAAACCAAATTGACAGTACCGCAATCCCTCCGCCAAAGGCGGCTGAGTGAGTACATCATCGCGATTAGCCAACGCCATTTTGGCGCCGAAATAGATCCGCTGTTTAGCTTTATGATAGGCGGCCAAGGTGCCGTAGCGATCCATATGGTCGTCGCTGATATTCAAAATAGTCGCCGCCGTGGCGCTTAATTTGGGAATACTTTCCAACTGAAAGCTGGACAACTCCAGGACGTACAAATCGGCAGCCGCATCCAATAAATCCAGCGCTGGAGTACCCAAATTACCGCCGACTCCAACGTTGCGGCCGGCCGTTTTAGCCATTTCGCCCAGCAAGGTGGTCACTGTGGTTTTACCGTTAGAGCCGGTGATGGCGACGATAGGGGCTCGCGCTTCGCGCAAAAATAATTCGATATCACCAATCACCGCTTTACCGGCGGCAATGGCTGCCGCTATGGCAGGCTCCTCGCGGGGTAAGCCGGGGCTTAAAATAATTTCGTCGAATTGGCAGACAAACTCAGCCTGCAAGGTGCCAAGGCGCGGTGGCTGATCGGGGAATTCCCGCTGAAAATCCGTAAGCATCGGCGGCGCCGCGCGGCTATCGGCAATGGCGAATGGTCGCCCTTGACGACGCAAAAATCGGGCGACGGAAACCCCAGTAAGCCCTAAGCCCACGATCAAAATCGGTTTACTAGAGGCAATGAGTACGGCCATATTTAACGCAACTTGAGAGTGGCTAGACCAAACAACACCAGCATGACCGTAATAATCCAAAACCGCACAATAACCCGCGGTTCGGGCCAGCCTTTGAGTTCGAAATGGTGATGAATAGGCGCCATACGAAAAATCCGCTTGCCCGTGAGCTTAAACGACGCCACCTGCAAAATAACCGACACGGTTTCCATCACAAACACGCCGGACATAATAAAAAATACAATTTCATGACGGACGATCACGGCGATTAAACCCAATGCACCGCCTAAGGCAAGGGCTCCCACATCGCCCATAAATACCTGAGCGGGATAGGTGTTAAACCACAAAAACCCTAAGCCCGCACCCACAATGGCCGCGCAATAGACCACCAATTCGCCGGTACCCGGCACATAAGGAATGTGTAAATAGAGTGCGAATTTAGCATTGCCCACCAAGTAGCCAATAATGCCTAAGGCCGCGCCAACCATAACCGTAGGCATAATCGCTAGGCCGTCTAGGCCGTCGGTAAGGTTCACCGCATTGCTGGCACCCACCACCACAAAATACACCACCAAAATATACAACGGCCCTAAATCCCACGCGATGTTTTTGAAAAACGGAACTATCAATTGTGTTTCCGCAGGCACAACCGCCGTGCCATATAAAAAAATAGCCGCCGCAAAGCCGGCGACAGACTGCCAAAAATATTTCCATTTACCCGGCAAGCCGCGGGAATTTTTTTCAATAACTTTGCGGTAATCATCCACCCAGCCAATCAGGCCGTAAGTGAAGGTAATAAACAGCAGCGCCCACACAAAACGGTTGCCCAAATCAGCCCAGAGTAAAACGCTAAACATGATTGAAAATAAAATCAGGGTACCGCCCATAGTAGGCGTACCGGATTTACTCAAATGACTTTTGGGCCCGTCACTGCGCACTGACTGACCGATCTGCAACAGGTTCATTTTGCGAATAAACCAAGGGCCGGCCAACAAGGAAATACCCAGCGCCGTCAACACGCCCAAAATGGCGCGCAAGGTGAGATATTGAAACACATTTAAAAAATGTAACTGCCCCTCAAATTGAGACGCTAACCAAACTAACATGCCGGGGATTCTCCGCTGGCCAATAGACCGTTAACAATAATGTCCATACGTGAGCTGCGCGACCCCTTGATCAAAAGGGTGTCGCCGGGCCGAAGCGCCGCTCGCAGTGCGTCAAGCAGAGCTGCCTGACTCGAATAATGCGAGCCTCCTTGCCCAAAACCCTCAACCGCGGCGCGACTCAGCTCGCCGCAGGCCCAGAGGCTCTGCAGGCCTTTAGTGGCAGCCAAACTGCCCACTAGGCGATGTTCGTGCAAGGCGTTTTCGCCCAACTCTTTCATATCACCCAAAATTAAAAACGTTCTACCCAACCGCCCAGCCAAGAACTCAATAGCCGCCGCCACCGAACCGGGGTTGGCATTGTAGGTGTCATCAATGAGGATTGCACCCGCCGCGGTGTGATGGAGCTGCATGCGCCCCCTTTCACCGGCAAATGCAGCCAACCCCGCCACAATGTGCGCGGGAGCAACCCCTGCACCCCAAGCACAGGTGGCGGCGGCTAAAGCATTGCCCACATTGTGTAGACCCAACACACACAGAGTGACTGGATAGCTTGCGCCATCAATCTGCCATTCAAATTCACCGCAACCACTAGCGGACGCGCGAATCGTTGTGGCCAAACTCAGCTCGATGCCCTCAGCGGCGGCGTGTTTAATGAAAGCCTCATCCGCTTGCAGACTGAACCCCAGGCGCCGATAGGCTGCCGTGAGCGGGAGGGCTTTAGGCGCATAGGCGTCATCAAGATTAATCACCGCCACGCCGTCGGCTTGCAACCCCTCATAAATGCGCAACTTTTCCGCCGCCACACCCTCCAGCGAGCCGAATCCCTCAATGTGTGCGGCCATCACATTGTTTACCAAGGCGATGGTGGGTTGCCCCAAATTCGTCAAATAGGCAATTTCATCGCGGCCGCTGGCACCCATTTCGATTACGGCAAACTGATGTTCTGCCGTGAGCTGGAAGAGGGTTATTGGCACGCCGATGTGATTGTTCAGATTGCCCTGTGTAGCCAGGGTCGAGCCGGCTTGTTCAAAAATGGCTCGCAACATGCCTTTAACAGTGGTCTTACCGCAGCTGCCCGTGATAGCCACTAGAGTGCCGGTAAAACAGCGGCGCCAAGCAGCCGCCACTTGCCCCAGGGCCACCAATACATCTCCTACCACTAATTGTGGGATGGATAAGCTGGAATCTGGGCGCTCCACCACTAGCGCACTGGCACCTATCGCCTGCGCTTGCGCTAAAAAATCGTGGGCATCAAAGTTGGCGCCTTTTATAGCAAAAAACACATCGCCCGCCGCGAGCTTGCGGGTGTCCGTGCAAATGCGCACCACCCTGCAGTCTTTGCCGAGCAATTGACCTTGCGTAATCTCGGCCCAACTTGATAACCACATTAGTCTGCTCCTCGTAACGCTAAAGCCACATGCGCTTGTTGAACATCGTCAAACGCGAGGCGCTGATCGCCTATCAGCTGATAATTTTCGTGCCCCTTGCCGGCGATCAAAATCCAGTCGTCGGGCTGCGCATGCGCGATGGTCCGCGCTATAGCCTCGGCCCGATCGGCGATTTCAACCACGCTTTCCGGCCGCGCGAAACCTTGGCGAATATCCGCCACAATGGCAGTAGGGCTTTCGCCACGCGGGTTGTCGCTGGTGACCACCACACAGTCTGCCAGCCGTTCGGCTATAGCCGCCATTTGCGGACGTTTACCTAAATCGCGCTCCCCGCCACAACCAAAAACTACGCGCAGCTTGCCACTGCAATGGCGGCGCAAATTCAGCAGTGCCTGTTCCAAAGCATCCGGGGTATGTGCGTAATCCACCACCACCACCGGTTGGTTAGGCTGGCGAATTTGCTGCATGCGGCCAGCCACAGGTTTTAGCTCCCGCACACGTGCCGGTAATTGCGCCCAAGCGGCAGGGTAAAAATGCAAAGTGATCGCCAAACATGCGAGGAGGTTATGTACATTAAAGGCGCCCATTAATGGCGACTCTAAACGGCAGCTTCCCCAGGGCGATTGCAGCGTAAATTCGGCGCCTTGCGATGTGAATACAACATCCTCGGCGAGCAACGCGGCACTAGGCGCATGTAGTCCGTAGCTTAACAAGCGGGCCCCTGCCGGCAACCTAGTCGCCATGGCAGGGCCTTGCGTGTCGTCAAAATTTATTGCCGCCACGTGTAAACTCGGCCAGTCAAACAATTGTTGCTTGGCCTGGCCATAGGCCTCCATAGTCTGGTGGTAGTCGAGGTGATCACGGCTGAGATTGGTAAAAATAGCAGCACTAAAATCCAATCCGGCCAAGCGCTGTTGCACCAATCCGTGGGAGGAGACCTCCATTGCCACAGCCGCGGCTCCACGCTGGCGCAACTCGCTCAGAATGCGCTGGTTAGAGACTAGATCGGGCGTGGTCATCCCAGTGGGCAACAACTCCTCTCCACTTAAACCATACCCTAGCGTGCCCAACAACCCAGCCGGGGCACCGCTTATAGCCGCCATGAGTTGGGCAAGCAGATACACACAAGTGGATTTGCCATTGGTGCCCGTCACGCCGATTAACCGCAGGTGGCGGGAGGGATGCGCATAAAAATCGGCCGCCAAGCTGGGTAAGCGGGCAGCCAAATTCGCCAAAGGTAAACAGGCTGCCGCCCAAGATTGCGGAGCGGGCGGCGCCTGCTGCGGGTCCACCATGATGAGCGCGGCGCCGGCGTCCATGGCCTGCTGAATATGGGCAGTACGCTGTTCGACGCTGGGCGCTAAAGCCACAAATGCATCGCCCGGCCTTACCCAGCGGCTATCCAATTGCAGGTTGCAAATAAGCAGATCCCGCCAAGCCGGCGGGATCTGATCAGAAGGAAGGCACGCACGCAAAGGTTTAGGTTGTACAGCCACTGCGTTGCGCCTCCTAGGGCTGGTAGTTGCTAATGCTGGCGACTTGCTGTTTAGCCTGCGGCAACACATTCAACATATGCAAAGAGCCTTGGGCCACTTTCGCAAACACCGGTGCGGCAGCCTCGCCACCATAATAACTACCGATGGTCGGTTCATTTATCACCACTACGGTGATTATTTCTGGGTTATCCGCCGGCGCCATACCCGCAAACAGGGCTACGTATTTATTTTCCGCATAACCCTCCGCCGCTACCTTGTGGGCCGTACCAGTTTTACCGGCCGTGGTGTAATCCTCCAAATGCGCCTTGGTCGCGGTACCGCCGGGTTGCACTACGGTTTTCAACATATCCATCACTTGATGCGCAATTTTTGGCGAAATAACCTGCTGAACCTTTGTATCATCCTGCGCTTGAGGGTCCTTCTTCAGCAGCGAAACATTTTGAAAACGCCCCTCATTAGCGATCATTAAATACGCCTGCGCCAACTGCAGAGGCGTAGCGCTCATACCCATTCCAAACGCCAAGGTAGCGCGTTCAATGGGTTGCCATTTGGTGTGTGCGGGCAATACGCCTGCGCCCTCGCCAGGAAACCCAGCGCCGGTGGTTTGGCCAAACCCAACACTATGCAATATATCCCGCACGGAATTCGGCTCTAAATCGAGGGCAATTTTACTAATACCGATCTGGCTGGATTTTTGGATGATGGTGGTTAAATCAATAACGCCCAAGTCATGCTTGTCTTTTAGCGTTTTACTGCCCACCTGCAAATAGCCTGGGCTGGTGTTAATTGTGGTTTCAGGCTTGTAGCGCCCCGTTTGCAACGCTGCCATCACGGTAAACGGTTTGATGGTCGAGCCCGGCTCGATCAAATCGGTCATGGCGCGATTGCGCAAATTCGCCAGCGGCACATTAAAACGATTATTCGGGTTAAACGACGGCTGATTAGCCATGGCCAATACCTCCCCCGTTTTGGCGTCCAACACCACCACGCTACCCGACAAAGCCCCCCGAGCTTCAACTTGGGCTTTCAACGCTTTATGGGCAATATATTGCAACCGCAAATCAATGCTCAGCTGCGCATCGCGCCCTGCGATGGCGGCTTTTTTCAAACCCAAATCTTTTACCACGTTGCCGCGCAAATCTTTAATAACGTGTTTGGCACCCGCACTGCCGGCCAACCAATTATCCAGCGCGAATTCCATGCCCTCTTGGCCTTTATCGTCGATATTGGTAAAACCCACCAACTGCGAAGCTACCTCGCCCGCGGGATAATAACGCTCATATTCCTCTTCTACGCCAACCCCCGGCACATTCAATTCAGTAATTTTTTGCGCTTCGTGGGGCGGTAATTTGCGCGCTAAATACACAAATTTTCTATCGCTGTTATTGCCGACTTTTTTCTGCAATTCAACTGGGGTAATACCCAGGGCTTTAGCCAAACGTGGATAATCCTGCACAGCAATTTTTTGCGGATTAGCAAAAATGGATTTTACAGGCGTACTCACCGCTAAAGGCTCGCCATTGCGGTCGGTAATCATGCCGCGATAAGCATTGAGTTTTTCTTGGCGCAGCGTGCGCGATTGCCCTTGCTGTTGCAAAAAATCGTAGCCGCGCTCTTGTCCAGGCACTACCTGTAAATGCGCCAAATGCCACGCCAAGGCCACCGGCAAAATCGCCAGCAACGCGCACAGAAGCAGCAACCTCCATTTAGCTAATAGTCGTGTCATAGCGCATCCTTAGGTAAGGGTACCAAACGTTGATTTTGCGGGTTAACCATATGTAATTGTTCGAACGCCATGGATTCCACTCGCGAGTAGGCCGCCAACGAGCTTTTTTCAAGTGCCAGCTGACCAGATTCCACTTGTAAATCGTTCATTTCACGTCGCGTGGCTTCCAAACTTTCCGTGGCCCCGCGCGCTTTATGCGTTTGACACACCACACCTAAGGCCGAAACTACGCAGGAAATCCACAAACTTACAATGACGAAAATTTTCACGGGTTTTTACCTGCCCGACTACTCAGCTTTTCCGCCACGCGCATCACGGCGCTGCGCGAACGCACATTTCTAGCAATTTCGGCGGCGCTAGCCTTTTGGGGCTTACCTAATATGTCTAATTTTCGATCCAGCATCGCCACCGTAATGGGCAAGCCTTTCGGAAAATCTTCACCGCGAAACCCCTCTTTAAAAAAGCGCTTCACGATACGGTCTTCCAAACTGTGAAAACTAATCACCACTAAACGACCACCCGGCTTTAAAACCTGCATGGCGGCGGCTAATGCAATCTGTAAATCCTCAAGTTCGCGATTAATAAAAATGCGAATGGCTTGAAACGAACGAGTCGCGGGGTTTTTATCCCTCTCCCATTTCGGGTTGGCGGCGGCCACTACATCCGCCAGTTGTTTGGTGCGCGTAAATGGCTGTTTTTGTCGCTCGGCCACTATGGCCCGGGCAATACGCCGCCCAAAACGCTCTTCACCAAAGTCAAACAATACTTGGGCGATGTCCTGCTCTTTGGCGCTATTGAGCCATTCGGCCGCGCTAAGGCCCGACGTGGGGTCCATACGCATATCCAACGGACCGTCCTGCATAAAACTGAACCCGCGCTCGGCTTGATCCAGTTGCGGAGAAGACACCCCCAAATCCAGTAACACCCCATCCACTTGCCGGCTAAGCGCAAGGGCCTCAACTTGCTCACGCAGCTGCGCAAAACTGGCGTGCACGATGGCAAAGCGGGGATCCTCCTGCTGCAAAGCTTCACCCGCCGCTACCGCCTGCGGGTCTTTATCAAAAGCCAGCAAACGCCCCGCCTCACCTAACCGAGCCAAAATGGCGCGACTGTGGCCACCGCGACCGAAAGTGCCATCCACGTACATGCCGTTCGGGTCCACCACCAACGCCTCAACGGACTCGGCGAGCAATACGGAAAAATGCAGGTCTTGACTCATCGCATATAACTCACAGGGAAAGCGACAGCATTTCAGCGGGCAACTCGTCGTCTTCCGCCGCCGCCAAGGTTTGCAACCAAGCGGACTCTTCCCACAACTCAAATTTTTTCCCCAGCCCCACCAGCATCAGCTGCTTATCCAAGCTCGCGTAATCGCGCAGCGTAGGCGGAATCAACACGCGGCCACTGCTATCCAGCTCCAACGCGGTGGCATAACCAATCAACAGGCGTTGCGCACGCAAAGCGGCTTTATTAAAGCTGGGCAAGGCCTCAATTTTTGGCAGGATGATCTCCCACTCAGGCTCTGGGTAAATCAACACGCAGCGATCTTGGGTATGCGCCGTCATCACCACGCGTCCGTCACAAATAGACGCAAGGCTGTCCCGACATTTAGCCGGTACCGCGATACGCCCTTTGGCGTCCATGTTGATGCTGTAACTACCCTGAAACACCCGTTATCCGCTCCAAGTGACCGCAGCCACCACAAAATTCCACTTTGACCCACTTTTTACCACATCGATACACTATATTTCGGGTTGGCGCAAAGTCAAGGCGCAAAGCGGCTGAGAGCCAGCTTTATGTTGGTTTAGGGGTGTTTTTGGACGAAAGGTGTGCATCTGAAGGGCGGCAAGGGCAAATCAGAGAGCCTTGGCCACAAAAAAGCCCGCAGCGACCGCTGCAGGCTTCTGGCAAAATTGGGAATTGGTTAAGTTGGCTACCTACAACCGCTGCCCCGCTCGCCACCCGTTGGAGGCGCTAAGCCAAGGGACGTGTCTTGGGCGAAGCAGCTGTAACATCCGCCCACCCAGCCGTTGCCTCAATGCGAGGCCTGGCAAACGGCAAACCTTGCCTAAAACCAGAATGCTGGCGGTGCCGAGCGGTTTGTGCGAATCAATTCGCACCTACGCCGTCAAATTTTGTACGGGTGGGCTTTATGGCTTTTAACCTAGAAACCGCAGTTGGGCGCCAAAAAGCTGTTCAAGCCATTGGTGTGATTAGTGAAAGTTAAATTTGGCGGGCGACCTGGTTGGTTGTTCGCCAAATTTAACTTTTGCTAGGCGCTGCCCGGGGGTTGCGCAGACTTTGGTGATCCAACGGAGGTTTCTAGGTTTAACAATACGTAGGTGCGAATTTATTCGCACACACATCCGGGCAGAATAAGCCACACGCAAAACCAAGTTCAATCTCTATTTAATAGGACGCTTTGGTGTGCCACACAAAGAGCACCAAAACTTTGAAAAAGGCGCGACAAGAGCGTGTTACGAAATGGGATTTAATGCAGGTGCCGCCTAGATATTTCACGAACCCGACTCACACATTATGCAGCGGCAGCTTTGGCTGACAAGGACGCGCTGCCATACACCCGCACCGAAACCCCAACCCCTTTGCCCCAGCGCTTATTATTTTTACCCGCAAAATCCCCAATACTTTGAGCTGAGCCAGCACAGGCGCCATAGCGTGAGCGAAAATGTTTTACGTGTTCTAACCAATTTAATGGATTAATGCCCATACGCGCCAAAAGCGGCAAGGTATGCGGGTTGAGGGCCCCGCGCTTATCGTCGCGCATGGCGCGGCCGGTGTTGTCGATTAATTCAAAATAATCTTCCACAGTAAATGGCAAGGCGGTATGAATATCCGTGTGTACACTGCCATCAAATGGCATTAATGGCATTAATGGCGCTTCGGGTTGCAATTCCAAATTCAATTCGGATTTTAAGTCCTGCTGGTGCGCCATGCGTATGGCTAGCGCTTGTTGGCCCGCCGTTTTTTGCGCGGATTTTGCGGAATAATCAAATAAACGCTGCTGGATAGACGTAAAATCGCTACTGATTAATTCATCTGTGATGGCTGCGCGCACGGGGTTTAAATCCACATAGGCCATACAGGTTAATAATGCGGCATCATCCAATAAGGCTTGGCTTTTAAAACGCCCCTCCCAAAATCGGCCTTTGGTGTTTTCTTCTTCGTTAGCCATGCGCGCAATAGTTTCATTTACACCGCGCATAAACCAAGAAATACAACACAACCGCTGCCGCCAATCCTCAATAATTTCGCCAACAACTCGCAATTCAGCGGGGCCCAAAGCTTCACGATTTTTAAGCCAGCCTTGAATTAAAAAATGGCCTTGGTATAGCTGTAACCAGCGCTCTACCACCTCGTCCTGCGTCCAACTATTCGCCCGCGCCTGATCCACATGTAGCACCACATGGTAGTGGTTGCTCATCACCACGTAGGCACAAATGTCGACCTAATTACCACTCAACCTAAGCCAACTTTCAATAATCTTTCTGGCATAGGCGGTGTCCGAAGAGCAACATAGACCAAACGAGAAACTATAGAAACCAAATCTGCTCGCCGATTAAATCGGTATTGAAATTCAGCCAGATAGCGCT
>CAMCXE010000049.1 GCA_945882995.1 Thalassocella blandensis
CCTAGAAACCTCAGTTGGATCACCAAAGTCTGCGCAACCCCCGGGCAGCGCCTAGCAAAAGTTAAAAATCACGAACAACCAACCAGGTTGCCCGTGATTTTTAACTTTCACTAATCACACCAATGGATTACACAGCTTTTTGGCGCCCAACTGAGGTTTCTAGGTTCAAAGCATGCCGAATGGAGTTTCAGACTAGTCATTGCGTTTACTCTATTGAAGCCTGCACCAATAGTGCGTCTAGGAAAAGTTGGTGTCAGGCGAATTAAATAGGGTTATCGCCACCCAAACCCAGCTTCGTGACAAAAACCTAACCACGTATCAACTCACCCTTCCTCGAAGCGCTAATTAATCCACTTAGTGCCATCAACGACTGGGAGCAGCAATTGGATTTTACTCGCCAACCTGTCGCCCCACCGCGGAGGCTTCTGTCAACTCAATTATTCTATGGACTAATGCCCCTAGAGCGCGATGACTATTGACATATCACAGACCGAACCTCAGATTTCGGCGGCGAATTTGGCCTGCTAGAGTCGGAATGTCAACGATCATTTGTGGATTGACAAACATTCCAAGTCTGTTGAAACTCGTGGCGAAATAATTTGGCGTCAATAGGGGAAGGCCATGCGGAGTAAGCTATACGGTTTCGCACCAGTTCATAAAACGTCGCTGCTTCGTTAGCGATGTCGTTGGCCCCCCTCAGTAGTAATCCCAATCTTTTGCGATTCTGAAGCTGTAACACAGGAGCCTCGCATTTAAAATTAAACAAAAGGAACTGAACAATGCGCAATTTTTTTGTAGTACTAACCCTCTGGTTTTGGGTGATTGGCAATTGTGCTGCGGAAAGCGAAAGCACTTTTGGCTCGTCCTTATCTAAATTCGTGGATTCATTGATGGGTGATTCCCATCCTGCCGCCACGCTCTCTCCGACAACTTACGCCAAAGTTAAACCCAGTGTTGTGGACCTCAGTGAGGTCAGCTACGAAAACGCGCCTGCGCTGGCGCTGACATTTTCGGTGCCGGTGGATGCGTCTAAAGCTTTTAGCCATTTTATTCATGTCACCTCTTTAAATAAGAGTGCAGTGAGTGGCGAGTGGATCCTAGCCAAAAATGGCTTAACTGCCTATTTTCAAGCCATTGAACCTAGCAGCAGTTACAACGTAAATGTTGACGCGGAATTGCCGTTAATTACCGGAACAACCCTAGGTGCTATAGACGGGCCACGTAGCATTACTACACGCCCTTTGCAGGAAATTCTTGAGTTCGCTAGCCAAGGTTCCATCCTGCCTTTTGAGCTGAACGAGGGTTTGCCTGTCACCACCGTTAACGTGGAGCAGGCCAATGTGGATTTTTTTCGGCTGGACGATAAAGCAATCTCCACATTTATTTCCTCCCGTCAATCGGTACGCAATTATTATTACGATTTGCCCACAGCAAAAACCTTGGTCTATAGCGGCCGCTTCGATTTAAAACCCCCTAAAAATAAACGCCATGTCACGAATTTACCCATTGGCGAAATAGAGGTTTTACGCAAACAGCCGGGCGTGTATCTGGCCGTTTTACAACGACCTGGGGAATACAATTATGAGAAGGAAATTGCGTGGTTTGTGATTAGCGACATTGGCGTGCACGTACGCAGTTATAAAGATCAAATGCGCGTGTTTGTAAATTCACTGGCTAAAGCTTCGCCATTGTCCGGCACCCAGGTGAGCTTGCTGCGTAATGATGGCGCAGTGATCAAAGAGCTCGAAACAAACTCGGATGGTTTTGTGGTGTTTGATGCGGTTCCCGAAGACGCCAAAACGCTGCTGGCCAAACGGGACGATCAAATTGCCGTGTTAGACCTGCGCGGCGCGGCCTTGGATTTATCCGCACTTAACTTGCCAGCTGCACGGGAACAACACCCGCTAAACGCATTTATTTATTCGCCACGGGATTTATACCGCCCAGGGGAAATAGTGGATTTCAGCGTGTTGTTGCGCGACGCAGATGGGCAATTGGCTGCATCACCGGTATTGACGGCGCGAATTCTGAAGCCCGATGGCGATTCCGTGGGTGATTTCACCCTAACCGGAAATGCTTTGGCTTATTACGGGCATAAATACCCCTTGTTAAAAGACGCCCCTACAGGGTTATGGCAATTCCAAATAATGTTGGGTAATAACGTACTGGATTCCTATGCGTTTCATGTTGAAGAATTCGTGCCTGAACGCCTGAAATTATCCCTCGGCGGTGGCGCAGTTCCCGATGTGGTGCCAGCGGAGCAAGCTTTAAGCTTCGAGGTTGACGGCCAATATTTATACGGCGCTCCCGCGGAGGGCAATAAACTTATTACCAAGGCGACGGTTAAGCCTTTGCGCTCACCGTTTCCCAACCTGGCGGGGTTTGAATTTGGCGAGCCGGTCAACGACGAGTCGGTGCGGCATTTCGACGTGCCCGATATCACCCTTGATGAAACCGGTAAAGGCACGGTCGAGATTCCTAATAGTTGGCAAACCACACAATCGCCTCTGGATGTTATGGCGCTGTGTAGTTTGGAGGAAAGCGGGGGGCGTGCCGTAACCCGTGATCGTCATTTCACTATCTGGCCCCAAGCCGGCAGCGCTATAGGAATTCGTATTCAAGAAGACCCGAAACGCGTTGCCTATAACAGCTTGGTTACCTTCGACATTATTGCGGTAAACAGTGATGGCGAAAAACAAGTGGCCAAGGGGCTTGAGGTTTCGCTGATACGAAAACGCCGCGACTATTATTGGACTCGCGATAGCAATGGCCGGTACCAATACAGCGAAAAAGCTTACGCCGTTTTTTCGGCCAACATTGATACCACAACCACCGCCGCCACTCAGATTGCAGTTCCTGTGGATTACGGCCTGTACCAATTGGAGGTGCGAGACCCAGCGACGGGCGCTAAATCTGTCTATCCCTTTGATGCCAGTTATGGCTGGTATTGGAATATGGACGCTAGCAGCGTTGCAACGCGCCCAGACGAAGTTAAAGTGTTACTGGACAAGCCTGCTTACAAATCCGGCGAGACAGTAAAAGTCCAGGTGCGCGCACCCTATGATGGCGATGCCATTGTGATGGTGGAAGGTGACAATGTACTCTGGCAGAAGCGGATTTCCCTAAGCAGCAACCTAGGCACCGTCGATATTCCCCTCGACCCGGCTTGGCGACAACACAACCTGTATGTATCCGCCTTGGTGCTCAGCCCGGGCAATGCGGCCAAAAAAATCCGCCCGCAACGGGCGGTGGGCGTTACCCAGCTGCCGTTGGATAGAAGCTCCCGCCGGCTCAACGTATCCTTGGCGTTGCCGGCGCCCAAGGTGCATCCAGAAACCGATGTTAACGTTAAAATCAAAGTGGCGGGAGCCGCGCCGGGTAAGCCGGTGATGGTGAGCCTAGCGGCCGTTGACCTGGGTGTGTTGAACATTACTGATTTTAAAACGCCAGACCCTAAGGCTTGGTTTTTTGCGCCGCGCCGCTACTTGGCGGACATGCGGGACATCTACGGCGATATCATCAATAACCTCAACGACACTACGGCCAAAATTCGCTTTGGTGGTTCCGATGATGCCGCAGGCGGCTTACACCCCACGGCGGATGTAAAAATTGTCGCCCTCTTCGAACAACCGGTGACCTTAAACGCTCAAGGCGAAGCGACGATTTCAGTCCATGTGCCCGATTTCAACGGGCGCTTACGCTTTATGGCGGTAGCTTTTAGCGATGAAAAATTTGGCAATGCAGAACAAGAACTCATTGTTGCGGCGCCTCTTGTAACCGAAATCAGCTTGCCGCGCTTTTTGGCCAGTGGCGATAAAGCCGAGATTACTTTAGATCTCCATAACCTCAGCGGCGCCGCCCGGCAGTTCGATGTCACTCTGCAGGCGAGTACCCCCCTCAAGCTCGCGCCATTTAAGACCAGCCTTAAAATTGACGATCAGCAACGCCAAGTGATTCGCCTGCCTTTGGAAGCGGATATGGCATTCGGCGTTGGCACCCTCAGCGCCAGTGTGGCGACCTCGGATACCGCTGGCGGAGAGCCCATTTTCATCGAAAAACACTGGAGCCTGGGCGTGCGGCCCGCGTTTCCGGCTGTGGCAAATACCCAATTTAGCGTGCTGGCCAAGGGCGAAACCTTTGCCTTAACCCCGCCATCGGACAACTTAATGCCATCCACCACGCGTATTGGCCTGTCGGCTTCTGCGGTGCCGCCTATAAATGTTCAAAGCCACATTCACGGGTTGCTGACTTATCCTTACGGCTGCTTAGAGCAAACCACCAGCAGCACCATGCCCTGGTTATACGCGACAAAAGAAGCCGTAGCCCGGCTGCAATTGGGGGATATTTTCTCCACCCACGACAAGGGTTTAACACTGGATAGCCGTGATGACATGTTGCAGCGCGGTTTAGCCCGCTTAGCCAGCTACCAGTTACCTAGCGGCGGTTTTGGCTACTGGGGGCCGGCTAATGAGTCGGAGTGGACGTCCGTTTATGTGGCGGATTTTTTACTGGATGCTCGCGACATGGGAGTGCCGGTTAGCAGTTCTATGCTCGACAATGTGTTGAATCGGTTGACCCAATACATCAATAGGCCGAACTCCAGATCCCCGGTGTATTGGTACGAAGATCCCAGCTATTACGATTTTTCGTTCCGCGCCTACGCCGGTTACGTACTCTCGCGGGTGAATCGCGCTCCGTTGGGCAGCTTGCGGGATCTTTACGATCGGGAAAATCAAACCGCCAAGTTACCCTTGCCATTGATGCAACTGGGTATTGCCATGTTGAATCAAGGCGACAAACAGCGCGGTAATGAGGCCATTGAAAAGGCCTTAGCCTTCAAGCCCGAAAAAACCATTTATGCCTATCACTACTATGGCGATTTCAGCACCCTGCGCCGCGATTATGCGTGGATGGTGTCCATGGCAGAAAAGGCCCAATTAGCCGGCGAGACTCGCGCAAAACTCTTGGAAAAGCTGGTCTCCGTGATGGATGTGCGCGACTACGAAAGCACCCAAGAACAAATTGCGCTGCTGCGCGCCGCTTCAGCCCTTACAGGCCAAAGTGGAGCCTGGACCGGGGTTATGCTTAAAAATGGCAACAAAATAGACCTAGCGCAACGCTCTGCCTTATCAGAATACGTTGACTTTGAAACGGCAAAACGCAAGGTTCAACTCACCAATACCAGTGAACATGCGCTGTATGTCAGCTCGCACACGCGCGGCTACCCACTCAAACCACCCGCCGAGGAGCACAACGGCTTGACCATCAGCCGAACGTACGTCACCCAAGGCGATCAGCCCATCAAGCTGGAAAATGTGAAAAGCGGTGACTTCGTCAAAGTGAAATTGCTAGTGTCTGCAGAATTTCGTATGGCGGATGCTCTAGTGGTGGACCTCTTGCCTGCGGGGTTTGAATTGGAAAATCAAAATCTTGTACACAGTGGGAAGGTAGACAACTCGGCTGAGGAAGCCGGCGATTCTACTGATGAATCCTATTACGAAGATCAACAACAGGCCGCGCTTGCCAGCCGAATCAAACACGTCGAGTACCGTGACGACCGTTATGTTGCTGCTGTGGATGCAGGCCCAGACGGCGAGGGCCGCACGCCCAGTATTGAATTGACCTATTTAATGCGGGCCGTGACGAGTGGAACCTTTTCGGTGCCCAATCCGTTTGTGGAATCCATGTACCGGCCGAATTTTCGGGCTATTGGCGCGCCCTTTCCGAAAGTTTCCATAGCGCCCCGGTAAATTGGCCCCCCGTGCGTCATAGGCTATTGAAAGCTCGGTATCTGGCTGCCTTGGTACTAGCCCTATGCCTAGTGGTCGATTTGGCGTTTCCCTTACCATCCCCTGCTGCTCGGCCTTTTGCGCGAGTGGTAGTGGCTGAGGACGGCACGCCTTTAACGGCCTATGCCGATAAAAACGGCATTTGGCGTTACCCCATTTCTATGGATGAGGTTTCCCCCGCCTACCTAGAGGCTCTGTTTACCTACGAAGACCGCTGGTTTTGGTACCACCCCGGCGTTAACCCCTTCGCTATGCTGCGTGCCGCGCGGCAATACCTGCAAGCCGATAAAGTGTTATCCGGCGGATCCACCTTGAGTATGCAAGTGGCGCGTATTCTTGAGCCCATGCCAAGGCGCAATCTTGGGAGCAAGTTGTGGCAGGTGGTGCGCGCATTGCAACTGGAAGTCCACTACAGCAAGCGGGACATACTCACCCTCTATCTCAACTTCGCGCCCTTCGGCGGCACCCTCGAAGGTGTGCAGGCCGCCAGCTACACCTACTTCGGCAAACCCGCTAACCGGCTAAGCGATGCCGAGGCCGCGCTGCTGGCCGTATTGCCGCAAGCCCCCACCCGTTATCGCCCAGACCGGAACCCGCGCATGGCGCGTATGGCGCGGGACAAACTGCTGCAACGCATGAAAGATCTCAACGTTTGGTCTGCAGACCGGGTGGAAGGCGCCCAGCTGGAAGTGGTGGCGGCGCAGCGTTTCGCCTCCCCCTCAACCGCACAATTACTCAGCCGGCGCCTCACCCAAGCCTATCCAGACCAATCCTTAATTCGGTCTACTGTTGATATAACCCTGCAACAAGGGCTTGAAGACATAACCCGCAATTACGCCAAGCGTTTGCCTGCGCACACCTCCGCCGCGGTACTGGTAGTGGATAACCGCACCCATGCGGTAAAAGCTTACGTGGGTTCATCCGACTTTTACGCCGATGCCCGATTTGGGCAGATCGACATGGTTCAAGCCATCCGCTCCCCCGGCTCCACCCTTAAACCTTTTCTGTACGGCATGGCCTTGGATGAAGGTCTAGTGCATTCGGAATCCTTACTCACTGACGCGCCCATCGCCTTTGGCAACTACCGGCCACAAAATTTCTCCAGCGGATTTAGCGGCCCGGTTGGGCTTGCCGATGCACTGCGCCGCTCGCTGAACCTGCCGGCGGTGCAAGTCCTCAACCACATAGGCCCCAACGCATTTATTTCACGGCTAAAAAATTCAGGCGCCAAGGTGCTATTTGCCGAGGGCGCCACGCCGAATTTGTCCGTCATTCTCGGTGGGTTTGGCAGTAATTTAGAATCCTTAACGGGGCTCTACACCGCCCTCAATCAAAAGGGGCAAGTCGCTCCATTACAGCTGACAAGCTCGCCACCCAACGCAGCGCCCATACCCTCGCGCTATCTTTTGTCTCCAGGTTCGGCCTGGATCATACGGCGGATATTGCAAGGTGATCACTCGGCAGCCCGCACAACGGCAACGCCCACCAGTCACACCGCTCTCGCGTGGAAAACCGGCACCTCTTACGGCTATCGGGATTCCTGGGCGCTGGGCGTGCAGGGCAATTACACGCTGGGCGTCTGGGTGGGGCGCCCAGACGGCACACCCCTGCTGGGCGCAAGCGGCACCACAACGGCCGCACCCTTATTGTTCTCAGTGGCGGCACAGGTTAAGGCCGTCTTCCCCGCAAGCGAGGCGACGCCACAACCGCAAACCGTGAGCGAGACCGAAATCTGCTGGCCCTTGGGGCAAGAGCGGGCAAACACCCCAGAGCCGCTTTGCCATGAACGCCATAAAGCCTACATTCTTAGCGGTGTTGTACCGCCCACACTGCCGGATATCAGCGATACCCAATGGGGCACATTACAGACTCGCTTCCGCGTAGACGCGGTAACTGGGCTCCGAGTGGATGACAGCTGCAATACCAGCCACGCGACCACTCAGGAGATAGCGCTCTGGCCGCAAAGCCTTGAGCCCTGGCTCAACGACCATCAAAAGCGGCACTTAGTCATTCCCGGTTACCACCCAAGTTGTTCCCGTCCCCCGTTGCTGGCCTTGGGCAGCGTATCCATTGAATCCCTCTACAACGGCATTCACCTAAGCTCACCACCCGGCAGTTCATCGCTACCTACCGTCACCCTCAAAGCGGCAAATACTCAAGGCCTGTGCCATTGGTTTATTAACGGCAGCCTCCGCTACAGCGTTCCAAGTGAAACCGCTGTATTACATCACTTCGATAAACCGGGGAATTTCCAGATTGTTGTCAGCGATGAACAGGGAAAAACCGCCATGGTGCGCGGTTGGGTAGACGAGAATTCCCGGTGATTTCGAGACGCTAGGCGGCGAGTAACGCCTGACTTCATGGTCACTTTTTTGGGGGGGCGCTATGTCATTGAGATGGGGATTTGGGCTGTCGTAGGGGCGCAGCAAGCGGCACCCCTACCTAATTGCCTAACTTAATAAGATTGATGGACGAGTAGAAGAGGTAACTACCGGCTCGCCATCACTCATTAACCAGCGGGTTGAGGCCGTAGATGCCTAGGCCGCAAACCCGCTAGCAATAAACCCATCACGTAGGCCGCGCTACCCAATACACAAAGCACAGTTACCCAGAAAACCCTAACCACGGCTGTTTCTGCGTCTAGGGGAGGCGCTAAGTCCATAAGCGCCATTAATGCACCGCTCATGGCGGCTGAGGCGAACACCAATTGACCGATAAATTTTGCCCAGCCGTGCATGGGTTGGTAAAAACCGCGGGTGACCAAACCGCGCCATAAGCAGTAGGCGTTCAGCGCGGCAGCACTGGCCGTGGCCAGTGTTAAACCGGCATGGCCGATGTGCCAATAGGCATTCATGGGCAGCACGTATACGAGGTTCAACAGCATGTTGGCTCCCAGCGTCCAGAGGCCAATTTTGACTGGCGTGCGGGTGTCTTGGCGGGAGTAAAAACCACTCACTAGTACCTTGATCAACATAAAAGCGGGCAGGCCGAGGCTGTAGCTAACGAGGCTGTACGCGGACATCTGCACGTCGTGCAAACTGGTTTGGCCGTAGCGAAACAGGGTTATGAGGATGGGCTCTGCCAAAAGAATGAGGGCCAGCGTCGCTGGCACCGCGATGAGGAGTACCGAGCGCAGGCCCCAGTCTAAGGTGGCGTTGGCGGCGGGAGAATTGGCTTTAATTTGCCGCGACATCACCGGCAACACCACCGTAGCAATGGCCACGGCAAAAATGCCGAGAGGTAGCTCTGTGAGCCGGTCTGAATAATACATCCAGGACACACTGCCCGTTGGCAGATGGCTGGCGATCATGCTGTTGATCATCATGTTAATTTGGCTAACCGAGGCGCCGAATAATGCAGGCGCCATCAGGTTCAGCACCTTGCGCACTGCGGGGTCCTTAAAGTTGACTTTGGGATTAGGGCCTAAGCCGAGTCGATACACAAAGGGCAACTGAAACCCCAATTGGATAACCCCCGCGATAACCACACCCCAGGCTACGGCTATCACTGGCTCCTGCGTGGTGGAGCCACCAAACATGAGCGCCGCAATTATTAAGACCAAATTTAAAAATACCGGTGTGAGTGCCGGAATGGCAAAACGGTCGTAGCTGTTGAGAATACTGCCCACAAAACCCGCCAGCGAAATTAACAGCAGGTAAGGGAACATAATGCGGATGAGCTGGGTGGTCATGCCAAATTGAGCGTCGTCGCCGGCATAACCGTTGGCGAAAAGAAGGGTGAGTAGCGGGGCGCCCAGAATAGCTAGTGATGTCAATACCACCAAACTCAAGCCCAAACAGCCCGCAACATGATCAATCAAGTATTTAACCGCTTGCTGGCTTCCACCTTGCCGGTATTCGGATAACACGGGCACAAAGGCTTGTGCAAAAGCACCTTCCGCAAAAAAACGGCGAAACAAATTGGGGATGCGAAACGCAATATAAAACGCATCGGCTGCGGCATCCGCCCCTAGGTAGCGTGCAAATACCACGTCGCGAATTAAGCCCATGACGCGAGAAATCATCGTCATGGCGCCCACCAACGCACTGGAACGCAGCAGGCTGGTTGGGGCAATTTTGCTGGTTTGGGTCACGGACACTCTCTTCTCCAATGGGCGCGCGGCATTGAGCCATGATTTGTTTGTTGGAGCAATGCCGCTTTTGGCGATATTGGGATGACTCCAAGGCGAAGCCCAAGTCGCCAGTGTTGTAGTGGTCCTTCACAGCAGGGCCAAATTCTCGCCTAGAGGATTTCGTTAAACCTAGAAACCTCAGTTGAGCGCCAAAAAGCTGTGTAATCCATTGGTGTGATTAGTGAAAGTTAAATTTTGCGGGCAACCTGGTTGGTTGTTCGCAAAATTTAACTTTTGCTAGGCGCTGCCCGGGGGTTGCGCAGACTTTGGTGATCCAACTGAGGTTTCTAGGTTAAATGCGCTATTCACCAATTTTCGAGCTCGGGCGCCTGTTAGCCGGCATGAACTCTGCAAGTAGATAGCTGAGTTGTAACCTTTCCACCACCACGCAGAGGAAACCCTATGAACAAGCAAACCATGACAGACATCATTGTCTCGGCTAAAGCCCACCAAGGCCTAACCTGGGAAAAAATCGGTGCAGATTTAGGCCTGTCGCCCGTATGGCTCGCGTCTGCCTGCCTGGGGATGAATTCCGCTCCTGCGGCTGCGGCGCAAGCCATTGCAGATTATTTGGGCTTGGATCACGAGGTGGCGGCCGCTTTAGCCGCTTTCCCCACCAAAACCTGGGCGCAAGCCGTGCCCACCGACCCGTTAATTTATCGCCTTTATGAAATTGTGGGGGTCTATGGCGAAACTTTAAAAGAAGTGATCCAAGAAAAATTTGGTGACGGCATTATGAGCGCCATTGATTTTTCCATGGATGTGGCGAAGGAAGAACACCCCAAGGGTGACCGCGTGGTGCTCACCTTAAACGGCAAGTTTTTACCCTATAAGCACTGGTAGTTATTAACCCGGCATCAAAAGATGCCGGGTTAATAATAAACGCAGGATACGTTTTGTGCGGCTTCGCCGCGTAAACAAAATACATCAGGACGATGTATTTTGTTGTCAGGTTAATATAAGCCCAGCATCGATAGGTGTCGGGTTGATAACAAACGCAGGACGCGGTTTCAGCGGCTTTGCCGCTTAAAAAAAATACGTCAGGAAGGCGTATTTTGTTGCCAGGTTAATAGTGTTAGTAAATGGCTTTCAGCTGGTTGTAGGCGGCATTAATCGCGGCAAATTGCGCGGCATCGCCACCTTTGTCAGGGTGGTGTTGTTGCGCCAGTCGCCGGAAACTTTTTTGAATGTGGCTCCAACTTGCATCAGCCGGTAAGTTTAAAACACTTAACGCTTGGCTTATGTCGTCTCGCTTGGCAAAGGCTACCCAGAAATTATTTAACAGTTGCTCCACATTTTCGGCTGTGGATTTTTGGAAATGTTCAAGATCGCCGTAAAATTCCCCCAGTGATAAATCGCTGGAGGAATAGTCCGTTAGGACATTGGTTTGGCTGTTGCTTAGGGCGGTAAGCGTAATATCGAGGGTTGATATCTTTAGTGCGTAGCCTTGTGTGCGGTAGTCGATACGTAGATTATAAAGCAGGTGCATTACCAAAAAATTTTTTTTAAACAGCAACAAATTTGGCGTTTCCTGCGGCAAAAAATCAAACAACCCTTGAGCCTCTAGTTGCTTAATTAATTCGTAAACCCCAAATTTTGGTGCGCCTAGCCGTATGCAGCCTTTCATAGCAGTTTGCATTGCGGCCAGGGTGTCAGCGTCCACGGCGTGAATTAACCTTCGGTATGTATGCGCCAACTGGTGCCTTGTTTGGAATCCTCCAAAATGACGCCCATGGCGAGCAGTTCATCGCGAATGGCGTCGCAGCGCGCATAGTTTTTGTCGAGGCGCGCCTGCTGGCGCTCACTAATCAATTGCTCGATTAAGGCTGTATCCAAGTGTTGGGCGCCGCTTTGCAAGAAGCGATCAGGGTCTTCTCCAAGCAACCCTAAAACACTGGCCAGCGCTTTTAATGTCGCCACCATCGGCTCTGCAGTAGCCTTTATTTTTACGGGTACGGTATTGATTTCCCGCGCTAAATCGTAAAGTGCGGCCAGTGCTACCCGCGTATTAAAATCGTCATCCATGGCTTCAATAAAGCGTTCGCCGGCGGGCGTGGTTATAGCGTCTTCCCAAGTTTGCGCAGGCACATGGGTAAAGTCGCGCAGGGTTTTATAAAAGCGCTCAAGACCAGCGCGGGCTTCTTTTAAGCTGTCTTCGGCGTAATTAATGGGGCTGCGGTAGTGGCTGCTGATTAACAAAAAACGCACAATCTCCGGGTGATAACTTTTAATCACTTCACGAATGGTGAAAAAATTGCCCAAGGATTTCGACATTTTTTCTCCGTCAATGCGCACGGCACCGGCGTGCATCCAGAAGTTGGCATAAGTGCATTGATTGGCCGCTTCGCTTTGCGCAATTTCATTTTCATGGTGCGGGAAGGGCAGATCTGGCCCACCACCATGAATATCCAAAGTGGTGCCTAGGCAGGCTTTGCTCATGGCCGAACATTCAATATGCCAGCCGGGGCGGCCATCACCCCAGGGTGAAGGCCAGCAGGTTTCTCCGGTTTTGGCCGCTTTCCAGAGTACAAAGTCGCGGGGATCTTCTTTGGCTTCATCCACCGCTATGCGTGCGCCGGCCAATAAATCCTCGGGGTTTTTATTGGTGAGTTTGCCGTAATTTGCAAATTTAGCCACCCGATAATACACATCACCGTTACTGGCGGCATAGGCGTAATCGCTCGCGATTAGCGTTTCAATCAACGCAATAATATCGCCGATGTGATGCGTGGCGCGAGGCTCCAAGTCGGGACGCAAAACACCCAATTGGGTTTCGTCCTCAATCATGGCGCTAATAAATCGCTCGGTTAGCTGCTCGATGCTTTCGTTATTTTCGGCGGCGCGCTTGAGAATTTTATCGTCGATGTCGGTGATGTTGCGCACGTAAGTTAGGTCCCAACCGCGCGCACGCAAATAGCGGGAAATGACATCAAAACACACCATTACTCGCCCATGGCCGATGTGGCAATAATCGTAAACTGTGATGCCACAGACATACATCGCAATTTTGCCGGGCTGCAGCGGAGTAAACGGCGCTTTTTCGCCGGTAAGTGTGTTGTAAACAGAAAAATTCATAGCTAAGCCTTGGTTGAGGGTGGTGCGTGCGACAATGAGTGGTGCAATTTATTTATCCGCTTTTCTATTTATTTTTCCATGTATTTATTCATCCGCCGCTTTGCCCATAGAGTCGCGCAGACTAATGGTGCGATTAAATACCAATGCGGCGGATTTCGAATCGCGACAGAAATAGCCTTCGCGCTCAAATTGATAAGCTTGTTCAGGCACTGCCTGACCCAAACCGATTTCACCTTTGGCGCCGGTAATTACGGCTAGGCTGTCGGGGTTGATACTGTCTAAAAAATTCTTATCTCCCGCATCTGGCGATGGGTAATTGAATAGGCGCTCATATAGGCGTACTTCAAATTCTATATTTTGTTGCGCGTCCACCCAATGTATTACGCCTTTGGGTTTTATGTCGTCGCTGGGGTCCTTGCCTAAGGTGCCTTCTATAATGCGCGCTTCTACACCAATAATTTCGCCGGCCGCATTTTTAAGTGCTTTATCCGCTTCAATAACATAGGCATTACGCAGGCGTACGCGTTTGCCGAGCACTAGGCGTTTGTATTTTTTATTGGCTTCCTCTCGAAAATCCTCTTGGTCGATAAAAATCTCACGACTAAAAGGCAATTGCCGTGGGGCGAGTTGTTCATTATGCGGGTGGCCGGCGGCATTAAGCAGTTCGGTTTGTGTGGCTGGATAATTGGTAAGCGCCACTTTGAGCGGATGTAAAACACACATGGCCCGTGGAGCATTTTTATCTAAATCGTCGCGAATGGCGTGTTCCAGCATGGCCACATCCACTACGCCATCCGCTTTGGTGACGCCAATCATTTGGCAGAATTTGCGAATGGCCTGCGGTGTGTAGCCGCGGCGGCGAAACCCAGCGATAGTCGGCATGCGAGGGTCATTCCAGCCGTCTACGTGGCCTTCATCCACCAATTGTTTTAATTTGCGTTTGGAAGTCACCGTATAGTTTAAATTCAAACGACCAAATTCATATTGTTTGGGTTGTGACGGCACCGGCAGGTGCTGAATAAACCATTCGTACAGTGGGCGGTGATCGGCAAATTCGAGGGTGCAAATGGAGTGGGTAATACCCTCGATGGCATCCTCTTGACCATGGGCAAAGTCATAGGTGGGGTAGATACACCAAGCGTCGCCGGTTTGATGATGCGTTTGCTTGCGAATGCGATACAAAATAGGGTCGCGCATATTGATATTGCCATGCGCCATATCGATTTTGGCACGCAGCACACAGGCGCCTTCGTCGAACTCACCGGCACGCATTTTGGCAAATAGGGCAAGATTTTGCTCCGGCGTGCGCTCGCGGTAAGGCGAGTTTTTACCCGGTGCTTTGAGTGTGCCGCGATATTCCCGGGCCTCGTCGGCGGATAAGTCGCACACATAAGCATGGCCCTGCGCAATTAAATGCTGCGCCCAAGCATGCAGTTGCTCGAAGTAGGCGGACGCATATTTCACCTCGCCATCCCACTGATAACCCAGCCAGCGAACATCCGCTTGGATGGCGTCAATGTATTCTTGATCTTCTTTGGCTGGGTTTGTGTCGTCAAAACGCAGGTTGCAGCGCCCGCCAAATTCTTCCGCTAGGCCAAAATTGAGACAAATGGATTTCGCGTGGCCAATATGGAGATAGCCATTCGGCTCGGGCGGGAAACGTGTCACCAGCCCACGGGTTTGGCCGGATTCCAGGTCCTGTTTGATAAGCTGAGCTAAAAAATTCAGCGGTTTGGTCTCTTCATTCATGGGGTTTTGGTACCAAGTTTGGGCGGTGGCAGGGGCCGTGTGCGGGAATACGGTTCCGGTTTGCAGTCAAAACGCGTATTATAGTCGCCCGCGCGGCTTCACGGCCACGTTAAATGCGCAAGGAGCGGCTGCTTGAGCTTGTCCCCTTGGCCATACGTGAGCCACCTCACCGCCTTTTGGCGTTGCGGTGGCAACAGTTTTGTTTTGAATTATTTTTGTGGAGTTGTACCAAAATGATCACACTTCATACTAATTACGGTGATATCACGCTGGAATTGGACTTTGAAAAGGCGCCCAACACGGCGGCCAATTTTAAAAAATATGTTGAAGATGGCTTTTATGACGGCACCATTTTTCACCGCGTTATCAATAATTTTATGATTCAAGGCGGTGGTTTTACTGAAGAAATGGAGCAAAAAAAGGTTGGCGCCAGTATTCAAAATGAAGCCGACAATGGCCTGAAAAACGACACGGGCACCGTGGCTATGGCCCGTACCTCAGACCCGCATAGCGCAACCGCTCAGTTTTTCATCAACATTAAAGACAACGACTTCCTCAATCACACCGCCAAAACTGGGCAGGGTTGGGGTTACTGTGTCTTCGCCAAGGTAACTTCCGGCATGGACGTCGTGGAAAAAATCAAACACGTCAAAACTTCCAGCCAAGGGCACCATCAGGATGTTCCTGTGGAAACTGTGGTGATTGAGCGCGCCAGCCTTACCGCCTAAGCGCTGTTTATGGCCTGCTTTCTCATCTCCGACCTGCATCTCAACCCTGGTCAGCCGTTGCTGACGCAGGGTTTTTGTGATTTTCTGGCAACCACCGCCGCTGGTGCGGAGCGCCTGTATATTTTGGGCGATTTTTTTGACGCATGGATCGGCGACGACGACGACTCGGAATTTGTGGCGGAGGTTAAAGCAGGTTTGCGGACCTACAGTGATGCGGGTACCGAAGTTTTTGTGCTGCGTGGCAATCGCGATTTTTTGCTGGGTGAGGGCTTTGCGCGGGACACTGGCTGTAAGTTGCTTGATGATGAAACCTTGGTGCAGCTGGCTGGGCAACCGGTGTTGTTGATGCACGGTGACAGCCTCTGTACCGGCGACACGTCGTATATGGCTTTTCGCGACATGGTGCGCAACCCGGCTTGGCAGGCGCAAATTTTAGCCTTGCCGCTGGCGCAACGCCGCGTTATGGCTCAGGAATTACGCGCAAAAAGCCAGTCGTTGAATGCCGTAAAAGCTGAAGACATTATGGATGTAGAGCCTGCAACGGTAGCGCAAGTTATGGCGGCTCATCAGGTGCAGCTGTTGATTCACGGGCATACTCATCGCCCCGCTGTGCATGAGACGAGTTTGGCCGACCGCCCTGCGAGTCGCTGGGTGCTGGGCGATTGGCATGACCATGGCTGGTATATTCGTGCCGATGCGGCGCTGACTTTGGTGCAGTTTGCTCTCTAGGTTTTTACTCGTCTTGCTACAGTAGCGATTTTGCGATTTATCTACCGCTCGACAAGTTCTGCTGGAAAGCAGTAAGTGCGAATTGGGGCGTAAATTACCGGTTAACAGGCCTCGCAGTAATATCAGTGCGTTGAGTATTTTCGCCGTACCAAATTGCGTTCGACCGTTGTGACTGCAATCCTGCCGAAGCGGGACCAGCCCGTTTTTTGGCCGAGTGGAGAGGTGATTTTGAGGGGCAAATGGACAGGACGTCCATTTGAGCCGTGACGGGACAGGAAAAAATGGCAGGATTGCCATTTTTGATGCCGAAGGCAGCCCGAAGGGCAGAGCCACATGGATGTGGCGAATCCTCTCACGCCACGGCGACCCTCAAAATTGCCTCGGCAGAAAATTGCTCCTGCAATTTCTGCATTCGCGCCATCCATGGCGCTTGAGGAAGGGTATTTTTGCGAAGCAAAAACCAAAAAGTCGGGTGCCGTTTCTTTTGGTTACTTTTCTTTGGGCAAGCAAAGAAAAGTGACTCGCCCAGGAGGGCGAAATAGAAGCTAAAAATCACTCGAAAAATCAGCCTTGCACTTAACTTAACAGCATGGTGCCTCGCTGACCCGTGCATTCAGGGCTCAACTATTTACCAACTCGCAAGGAGCAGGACACACCATGCACGCGCGGCTACTGGATCAAATTAAACGTGTTATTGGCGATTACTACGGCGAGGCCGCTGATTTATCCCAGTGGCGAGATTTATTAGCGGAAGTTTCCAGCACCTACGAAGACTACGAAAACACCCACAACGTATTGCAGCAAACGCTGGCCACCACTGCTACAGAGGCTGTAAAAATTGATCAAGAGCGCAAGGCCTTTTATAGCGCGCTGCCTGACATGGGCTTGCGTGTAACCGCCAATAACACCGTGCTAAATGCAAAACTGCCCAGTAACAGCCCATTGTTGTGCGCAGAGTTCCGCGAACATATTCCCGTGGCGGAACTATTGAATGCGGAGGCTTACCGCCAGTTGGCGCCAGCGTTGCTGGAGGCACAATCTCGTCGTCAGCCCCAAACCTGTGAAATTCAATTGCTGCTTAGTGAAGGTTTGTCTAGTTACGACGTTCGTATTTATCCGGTTGTGCGCTCGGAATTTGTGGTGCTTATCGCTGATGTTTCCAGCCGAAAACTAGCGGAAATTCAAACGCGGCAAAATTTTAATCGCGTTGCGCAGCACTATAAAGCTGTAGTGTCCTTGCTGCATTTATGTGAAACCTCGGTAGATTACGACCACCTATTGCAGCATATTTGTTTGGCCTGCGCACAAATGCTGGAGGCAGACCGAGTGGGTGTGTGGCTGTTTGATGGAGATGCCTCAGTAGTGGCCTGCGAAGTGGAATACGACGCAAGTTTCAAGCAATTTACGCGTGGGCACACACAGGCGTCTGCATGGTATGACGCGCACAGCGGCGACAGTCGGCGCGGGTTTGGCGCCGCCAGATCATTCCATACCACACCCAATGGTGCCTCATCGGTCTCGGTGCAGGAACCGCTGCGCCTGGCGGGTCAATTGGTGGGCTTTCTGGCTATTGCGGAGGCCCGCGCACCGCAGACAACAGCAGATGAGCCAGATTTTGTGGCCGCTGCGGCTGATCTGCTGGCCATTGTTTTGCAACGTCGACGCTCGCAATTCGGAGCGAAGCGCCCTGATAACAGTGAAGTTCGCTTTAAAACCTTGGCGCAATTGACCAAAGTTCCTATTTTTGCGTTTCGCACGGCCATTATTTACGCCAATCAGGCCACGGAATCTATGACGGGATTTGCCGGCGAGGCGCTGCTTCTGCTGCCCATTGGCGTGGTTATGGGGGAGGGGTTCGCCGAGCGTTTTAGTGGCGAAAATTTGGCCCTAGCGGAGGAGGGGCAGGGCACTGTGCTGGACATCGAGTTCGTGAATCGCAGCGGCGACACGCGCTGGGCGACGGTCAGTGTTTCAGCGGTGCGTTTCGAAGGGCGTCTCGCTTGGTTGGCGAGCGCGGTGGATATTACCGAGGCCAAACGTGTTGCGGCCCAGCTGCACTTTCAACTTTTCCACGATGTGTTAACCGGCTTGCCGAATCGCCATGGATTTAGCACGGCGGTTGAGCAATGTTGTGACCGTATACGTCGCGAGCGACAGGCTAAATTTGCTGTGTTGTATGTGGATTTGGATGGTTTTAAAGTTGTGAATGAACGCTTTGGGCAGGAACTGGGTGACGAGTTTTTACTAGCAACGGGTTTGCGCCTAAGGACGTTATTGCCTGTCACGCAATTGATCGCCCGCATGGCCAGTGATGAATTTGCCGTGTTATTGCCGGAGGTTGAATCGACGGATGAGATGCTGCGCATTGCTCAGGAGCTGCTGGCGGCAGTGAGCAAACCCTTTGTGTCTGGCAAGTGGGAGCTGGTGGTCACGGCCTGCGTGGGTATGGCAGTGGGCGATAGACATGATGAAGCCACTGAGGGAGCGCTGCGACGCGCGGAAATAGCTATGCACCAAGCCAAGGCGAGAGGCAAGCAGAGCTGCGCCCTCTATGATATGCGGGCTCAGGCCAAAGCCATACAGCTGGTTGAGGTTGAGCGTGAGCTGCGTATGCAGTGGCGTAACGGCACTCTGCAACTACAACTCTCGCCTATTGCGGACTTGGAGAGCGGGGCAGCGGCTGGGTTTGTGGCAGGAATTTATTTGCCATTGGAAAAATACCCAGACGTATCGGCGTCCGATTTTCGTCAGCTCCTAACGGATAGCTATTTGGCGCGCAGGCTAGAAGATTGGACGCTTCATGCGGCAGCCCAGCGGGTAGCCGAGCTGCCCAGTCAGGCGTGCATGTTTGTGAGCTTCGCCGCTGCATCCCTTGCCAATGCTGGCGTTATTGAATCCGTGAATGCGCTGTTAGGCAAATGTGATTTTTCTTCGGGGCAAGTCGGTATTCAACTTTGCGCCGATCAATTGGCCACGGCAATTCAACACAACCCGCAGCTTGTGTCGAATCTGCAGCGTTTGGCCTGCCCGTTGGTGTTGGATAATTTCACCGGTGGGTTAGGCGCCCTCCATGGGTTAGCGGAACTGCCGATTCATATGCTTAAACTCGATGCGAGTTTGGTCAGCAACCTGCACACACCCAAGGGGCAAGCGATCATCCAATCGCTCATTGCCCTAGGGGCCGCGCTGGACTGTCGGGTGGTTGTTAACCTAAAAACCTCAGTTGGATCACCAAAGTCTGCGCACCCCCTTGGCGCGCCTAGCAAAAGTTAAATTTGGCGAGCAACCAACTAGGTTGCCCGCCAAATTTAACTTTTGCTAATCACACCAATGGATTACACAGCTTTTTGGCGCCCAACTGAGGTTTCTAGGGTTAAGGGTGAGAAATTATCCACAGAGGCCGTTCCACTACAGCAGCTGGGCTGTAGGTTGGTGCAGGATGATTGCGCTAGCGGTTACATGACTCAACTGCACACTCCTGAATCGCCCTAATAGCACAATCGTCTCATGGCCCCCCTGCCATTTCAGCGGTTCTGTCTAAACTAAAAGAAGTTGTGACTGTACGGGAGCAACCCTGCTAGCCCCAGTTGAATTGCCTCAGTCAGCGCACACCTCCTTTGGCGCGTTTAGGAAAAGCTAAAAACGACGAACAGCCAACTCGGTTGCGCAGCGGCTTTAGCTTTCACTAATCACACCAAGGATTGGATCAGCGTTTTGATGCTCAACTGAGGTTGAATCGTATGCTGCGGGGTTAACCTTAGCGGGCAATGGCAGTCCCCGAGCTGAAATCTGGTGTGATAAGGCGTGTGCAAATGTTCATGAAGTGGCATCGTCCGGTTGGTTTTTAAGCGCGACGATGAGTTGCTAGAAAATATAGACCCGTGGGTATTGTTGGTTTTGAGCTGTTGAGAACTGTTCTGACTATGGATAGAGTACTAATAATTGATGATGATCGATTCGTGCAGAATGTCATCCAAAAAGCGCTGTTTAAATCCTATGAAACCCGTACGGCGGATGACGGGAAATTGGGCTTGGCGCTGGCAGAAAAGTGGCAGCCCAACATCATTTTACTGGATGTGGAAATGCCCGGTCAGAATGGTTATGAGGTGTGCGATGCGTTAAAACACAATGCAGCTACTGCACAGATTCCCATTGTGTTTTTGTCTAGCCACTCAAGTTTGCGAGAGCGCATGCTGGGTTTTGAAATGGGCGCAGACGATTATCTCGTTAAACCCTGCAGTCAGGAATTGTTGCAAACCAAACTGCAAAAAATTACCGACATTTATCGTGAGCGGGTCGAACTTAAAAACACCATACTCAGTGTTGAAAGCACCGCATTAGAAGCTATGAGCACCAGCTTCGAATTGGGTAAGGCCGTAAGGTTTGTGGAGCGCTCCTACGGTTTTGGCTCCATAGAAAAGTTGGGTAATGCACTGGTGGAGGTGATGGCCAGTTTGAATTTATCCGCTGGTATTATGCTTAAACGCCGCTCAGAAACCTGCTTTTTTGGCGCCAGCCAAAATGCGGTTAAGCCACTCGAAAAAGAACTGATGATATTGCTGCATGGCGAGTCGCGCTTCAAGGATTTTGGGTGCCGCACGCAAATTAATTACCCGCACGTAGCCCTGCTGGTAAAAAATATGCCGTTGGAAGATCGCAGTCGTTATGGTCGAATCAAGGATACCTTGCCATTTATTTTAGGCGCTGCAGATGCAAAAGTGCGCATGCTGGATGCCGAACATGCGTTGATGGAGCAGAATCGAGAGTTGGCCAATTCTGTCAGAAATGCCCAATTAACCTTGGCGGACGTGTCCAATATTTTGATTAAAAACCAACGTTCTGTTGGTGAAATCATGCTTGAATTAACCGCCGAACTCAGTTTGCAAATGTGTCGCATGGGGTTCGATGGCGACCAAGAGGAATTTATTAATAAAAATGTTGATCGCGCCTCTCACAAATTAACCGCATGCTTAAAAGAGGGCAGTATTGTGGAGTCCACATTGATTGGCATTGTGGAATTGCTGCGCCAAATGAACGAGGAACAAGCGCGCATTATTCACGAGACTTTGTCGGTAGAGTTAAATAATGAAGACGAGGCCGTCGCGAACGATGTGGAATTGTTTTGATTTAACCTAGCAGCCTGTCGGACTAAAAATTCGAACCCAGCGTCAGCTCCTTCCTCAATAAAATTTTCGGCTAAAATATAATCAATTTGGTTAAAGTTTGTTCGTTTTTCGGTCAGTACTACCCATTTACCCGATTTTCAGACGCAATACCG